>JBAWHH010000576.1:0-2007 GCA_049593715.1 Rhodocyclaceae bacterium | reverse complement strand
AAAAGGGCAAGGAGAAGCTGCTGGCAATCCCGGTGCGCCTGGCCTTCCACGATCCGAAGTTGTCGCTGCACAACGCTTACGCCTGCTTCGATGCGGAAAAAGGTAGGGTGCTGTGCACCGGGCGGGGCGAGACGGCCATGCGGGCGACCCGCGACGGCGTGACGGAGGTGCCCTGCCCCCGGCCGGAGCGCTGCGCTTTCGGGCGCGACATGCGCTGCCGCAACATGACGCGCTTTTGCGTCCAGATCTAGGGGCAGCAGGACGAACTGGGGCTGTTCGTGCTGCGCTCGACGTCGTTCAATTCGCTCGACCGGCTCGCCGGCCGGCTCAATCAGTGGTCGGGCCTGACCGGTGGGCGAATTGCCGGGCTGCCCCTGCAGCTCACCTTGAACGCCAAGACGGCGATCCAGAGCTGCCGCACGCCGTTCTACTTCGCGGACCTAGTGCAGCGCGCGGGGATGTCGCTCGCGGAGACGGTCAAGGCGGCCCGCGAATTCCAGGACGCGCGGGAGTCTGCAGGGCTCAATCAGGAGGGGCTGGAGACGGCGATGCGGGTGGGCCTCGCGTACAGCGATTTCGTGGACGAGATCGAGGACGCTGAGGAGTGGATGAGCGATGAGGATCTGGCGGCGGGCGCGGAGAAGGGACTTGAGGCGCGGGGGCTGCGCGGATTGGACGGGCTGGTGGCGGCGGCGAAGGGACAGGCTTCTGCAGGAGAGGAACCACCGGCGCCGGGTGCGCTGCCCAGGGCGGCGTAAGGAACGAAGAGGGTGCGGCGGCCCCACAAACAAAGAGGCCGGTGCAAGGTTTTGCGCCGGCCACATGAAAGGAAGATCAGGAGGTTTTTCAGGTAACAAGCTTACGCGGATCGGGAATAGGCAAAATCGGCGCACTTCCGTTAATGCCGTCAGGAAACGGCCTACACGCTTGATTTGCTGTGATGGGTGTACCTCGGTCGGGAAACCCAGTCGACGTCCTGCTCTTCGCGGGACCGAACGGTCGCCACAGAGCGGGCCCGCTGTTGGGCGCATCCACGCCTTCTTGCGCGGGGTCGGGGCAATGCCACTCTCGCCCGTGCGAGAATCCCGCCGCCGCGCTGGAAGGGCTTGCCGGGCGGTAGGCCCTCACCCGATATCGGCTTCTTTCCGTCGGGCGGTGCGGCGTACGTTTCTCGGCGCCCGCTGCAGTTCGGCGCCCACCGCTGCCTCTGGGCCACCGGCCGGTGAGGGAACCTCAGCCGCTGTGGGCCGCTTCGATTGCGGCAATATCGATCTTGCCCATCTGCATCATGGCCTCGAAGGCCCGCCTCGCTGCCGCACGATCCGGGTCGGCGATCGCGGCGATGAGCACACGCGGCGTGATCTGCCACGACAGGCCCCACTTGTCCTTGCACCAGCCGCATGCGCTTTCTTGCCCGCCGTTCATCACGATGGCGTTCCACAACCGGTCGGTTTCGGCTTGGTCGTCGGTCGCCAGAAGGAACGAGAAGGCTTCGCTGTGCTTGAAACCCGGGCCGCCGTTCAATCCGATGCAGGGGATGCCGGTCACGGTGAACTCGACCATCAAGACATCCCCCTCTTTCCCCGCGGGATAGTCCCCTGGCGCGCGATGGATCGCGCCCATGGCGCTGTCCGGGAACGTCTCAGCATAGAACCGCGCGGCCTCCTCGGCCGTACCGTCGTACCAAAGGCAGATCGTGTTCTTGCTCACCATCTTTGGTCTCCCGTCAATCGCGACGAAGAGGACTTTCGCCGCTCTATCGACGGACACCGGGTGCGCGAATGCGTTCTCGGATCGGGAGCGCGGTTCGACCTGTCGCTTCGGTGCTCTCACGTGAGCACGGATTTCCCGTGTTGGCCGAAGCGGAGCGGATGATGTCGGCTTGCGCCCACGGATGTTCCCTGCCGACCCTTGGACGAAACCGCTCGCGCGGTAGGGGTGGTACGCGACCGTAGGCGGGTGTTCTGGAAGCAAGCGGTTTGCAACGGCAGGCAGCAACTGCTGATG
>JBAWHH010000575.1:0-8921 GCA_049593715.1 Rhodocyclaceae bacterium | reverse complement strand
CCCTTATCACCAGCTTGAGATCGCCATCCAGGCTGTGTTCGGCTCCTGGATGGGCAAACGCGCCATCGATTACCGCAAACAATTCAAGATCACCAAGGAGATGGCCAACGGCACGGCGGTCAACGTCTGCACCATGGTGTTCGGCAACATGGGCAACGACTCCGCCACCGGCGTGGGCTTCACCCGCAACCCTGGCACCGGCGAGAACGAGGCCTATGGCGAGTACCTCGTCAATGCGCAGGGCGAAGATGTGGTGGCCGGCATCCGTACGCCGAAGCCGGTGTCGGAAATGAAGGCCGAGATGCCCACGCTTTACGACGAGTTGATGGAACTGCGTCAGCGCCTGGAAACCCATTACCACGAAGTACAGGACTACGAGTTCACCATCGAAAAAGGCAAGCTCTACTGCCTGCAGACCCGCAACGGCAAGATGAACGCCCGCGCCACGGTCATCACGTCGGTGGAGATGTTCAAGCAGGGCATCCTCACCAAGGAACAGGCGCTCCTGCGGGTGAATCCCCAGTTGCTGGAACAACTGATGGTGCCCACCCTGGCGCCTCAGTTCAAAGCAGAAGCGATGGCCGTCGGCCTGCCGGCCTCCCCCGGCGCTGCGTCCGGCAAGATCGTGTTCGACGCCGACACCGCGGAGCTGCGTGGCAATCTGGGCGAGAAGATCATCCTCGTGCGGGAAGAGACGAAGCCTGAAGACATCCACGGCTTCTTCGCCGCCCAGGGCATCCTCACCTCCCGCGGCGGCAAGACATCCCACGCGGCAGTGGTCGCGCGGGGCATGGGCAAACCCTGCGTCTCCGGCTGCGCGGACATCGAAATCGACGTGCGCGAGCGCCGCGCAAAAGTAGGTTCCACGGTCCTTTACGAGAGCGACGTCATCACCATCGACGGCAGCACCGGCAAGGTTTATCCGGGCGAGATTCCCACCGTCGAAGCCGAGTTCTTCCCCGAACTGCAGGAACTGCTGAGTTGGGCCGACGAGTTCGCACGCCTCAAGGTGTACGCGAACGCTGACACGCCTGACGACGCCCATCGCGCCCGCCGCTTCGGCGCCATGGGGATCGGCCTGTGCCGCACCGAACGCATGTTCAACGATTCGGATCGCCTGCCTATCGTGCAGGAGATGATCCTCGCGGAATCGGTTGAAGACCGCAAAGCGGCCCTGGCCAAGCTGTTGCCGATCCAGCGCTCCGACTTCAAGGGCATTTTCAAGGCGATGGAAGGTTTCCCGGTCACGGTGCGCCTGCTCGACCCGCCGATCCACGAGTTCCTGCCCACGGCAGGGCAGCTCGAGTTCGAAATCACTCATCTGCGCAACCTTAAGCGCACCGTACGTTCCATGGCGGAACTGCCGGAGACCCTCAAGCTGCTGGGAGGCGACGTTCATCAGCAGTACGCTCCCGGCCTTGAGGAGTTGCAGGCCAGCCTGAAACAGGTGCGGGAGTCGCACTTCGACGAGGAACTGCTGGCGAAGAAGGAGACGATGCTGAAGAAGGTGCTCGTTCTCACCGAAGTGAACCCGATGCTGGGTCACCGCGGCGTGCGCCTGGGCATCACCTATCCGGAAATCTACGCCATGCAGATCCAGGCCATCCTGGAAGCGGCCGCGGAGTGCATCAAGGAAGGGGTGGATGCCTACCCGGAAATCATGGTGCCGCAGGTCTGTACCGTGGAGGAACTGAAGCGGGTGCGCGAATTGGTGGATGCATCCCAAGCCGATGTCGAAGCTCGTTTCGGCGTCAAGCTCAAGTTCAAGTTCGGCAGCATGATTGAAGTGGTCCGGGCGTGCATGCGGGCGACCCATCTGGCCCAGGTCGCGGAGTTCTTCTCCTTCGGTACCAACGACTTGACGCAGGCCACGTTCTCTTTCTCCCGTGAAGACGCCGAGAACAAGTTCCTGCCGCTGTACAACGAAACGCTGATCCTCAAGGACAACCCCTTCGAGGTGCTGGACGTGAAAGGCGTGGGGCGGCTGATGGAAATGGCGGTGACGTGGGGACGGGAAGGACGGCCGGATCTGAAGGTGGGCATCTGCGGCGAGCAGGGCGGCCAACCGGATTCGATCCGTTTCTGCCACCACATCAACCTCAACTATGTGTCGTGCTCCGCACCGCGCGTGCCGATCGCGCGCATGGCGGCAGCACAGTCCAAGTTGCTGGAAAAGGACTACGGCGCGAACATCTACGCCTGACCTGCCGCGACTGTACAAAAAGGGGTGCGGAAACGCACCCCTTTTTCGTTGACCACGGCGCCGGGTCGGCGATGCCGACCGGGCACACGAACGGATCGGGCCAGCGCGGTGCAGCCGCCTCCGCTTGGCCCTCGTGCCGGGACTACTCCGACCGTCTGGGCACGCGGCCCCCGCCCACAAGAGCCCCCGGGCCCGCCAGCACTACCACGATGTCGGTCAGAACCAGTTCGGGCAGCCGATCACGCCACTGACTTGCGCGTCTTGGCGGTGCGGGAGTTCATGGCGCTGCCCGCGGATGCGCAACGCTCAGGCACTTGCAGTTGCGGCCCGCGCCCTCCCACTGCGCAAGGGCGCGGCAGCAGCATTCAGGGTGCCGGCCGAGCCGTCACGCCTTCGGTTTGGTTCGGACGCCGGATTTGGCCCTGCTCTTGGCTCTCGCCTTGAGCTTTGCTTTGAGCAGCTTCGCTCTTGCTGCGGCCCTTGCGGGTTCGGCTGCGGGCGCATAGTGATGAGGGAAGAGACGGTGCATCTCGCCCTCGATCCAGGCCTCGACCTTCGCGTTGACTTCGTCCGTCGTCATTCCCGCAGGATCGATGGCGGGGCCGATGCTCACGGTGATGGTTCCGGGGTACTTGCGGAACGCGCGCCGCCGCCAGAATTCACCCGCGTTGTGGGCCACCGGCACCACCGGCGCGCCGGTCTGGGTAGCCAGGTAAGCACCGCCAGGCTTGTAGCGGCGAGTCTCGCCCGGTGCAATGCGCGTACCTTCGGGGAAGATGACCATCCAGAAACCCTGTTCCAGGCGCATGCGGCCCTGCTCCACCACCTGCTCCAGGGCATTTCGGCCCGCCGCCCGGTCGATGGAGATGACCGGCATCTGCGCCAGGCCCCAGCCAAAAAACGGGATGCGCAGCAGTTCCTTTTTCAGCACAAAGCCGAGCGGGGGAAAGATGTGCTGGAAAGCGATGGTCTCCCACGTCGACTGGTGCTTGGACAGCACCACGGACGGCCGCTGCGGCAGATTCTCCTTGCCAATCACCTCGTAGTCGATGCGGCACACGGTACGCACCACCCACATCATGATGTCCGCCCACAGCGTGACCACGCGGTAGCGCCGGTGCACGCCCAGCGGGCTCGCCAGCAGGATGAGAATGGCCACGGGCGGGGTAACGATGAGCCCCGCCACCCAGAGCAGGATGGAGCGCAGGTAGATCATGCGGTGAGATGAGTCGCGAACGCTGAAAGGTTGGGAAAAACAAGCGTGTTGGGGGGCAGATCCGGGTCGTCGCGGGTCGCTTCGCCTTTGCCGGTCAGGACGAGTACCGGCTGCGCGCCGACCGCCACCGCCGCCTGCAGGTCGCGCAGGGAATCCCCCACCGCCGGCACGCCCTTGAGGTCGATGTTGTAGCGTTCCGCAATCTCCAGCAGCATGCCCGGATTGGGTTTGCGGCACTTGCAGGTGGAGTCTGCGGCGTGGGGACAGAAGAAGATGGCGTCGATGCGCCCGCCCACCTGGCTGACGGCGCGCATCATCTTGTCGTGGATGGCGTTGAGGGTATCCATGTCGAACAGGCCGCGGCCGATGCCCGACTGGTTGGTGGCGACGACGATGCGGTACCCCCACTGCGATAGGCGAGCAATGGCATCCAGGCTGCGCGGGATCGGCTTCCATTCGTCCGGCGACTTGATGAACTGCGCCGAGTCGAAATTGATGACCCCATCGCGATCGAGGATGACCAGTTTCGTCGGCATCATCCGGCTCCGCCGATCGCGGCGAGCGAGCGCCCGGCCGGCCGGGCGGACAAGTCGGCCGGTCTGCGCAGCGACATGGACGCACCGCAAATCATAGGCACAGGCGCGAAATGTCCGCCACCTGGTTCATCAGTCCGGCCAGTTGGTTCAGCAGCGCCAGCCGGTTCTGCCGCGTCAGGGGCTCGTCCACCATCACCATCACACCGTCGAAGAAGGCATCCACCGGCCCGCGCAGTTCCGAAAGCGCCTTCAAAGCGCCGGCGTAGTCCTCGTTCGCCAGTTGGGAACGTACCCCCGGCGAAATGGCGTTGACGCGCTCGAACAGCACCCGCTCCGCCGCCTCCTGCAACAACGCAACGTCCGGTTCGCCAAAGCGGTCTTCGGCCTTGCGCAGGATATTGACGATGCGCTTGTTGGCCGCCGCCAGCGCCGCCGCTTCCGGCAGTTCGACGAACTCCCGTACCGCCGCCAGTTTGGGCAAGACGAGATCGATACGCGTCGGCCGCTGGGCCAGCACCGCGTCCACCTGTTCGTGGGCGTACCCCGCGTCGCGCAGGTAACCGCGCAGCCGCTCCAGCATGAAATCGTGCAGTTTGACAGCGTGTTCCGGAGCGAGCGTCCCCGCCGGAAAGCCGTCCCCGGTATCGCGGATCAGTTCGCCCAGATCAAGCGGCAAGACCGATTCCGAGAGGATTCTCAGCACCCCCAGCGCGGCGCGGCGCTGGCCGTAGGGATCCTTGTCGCCGGTCGGCACTTGGCCGATGCCGAAGAACCCGACCATCGCATCGAGCCGATCGGCCAAGGCGACGGCAGCGGCCACGTTGCCCTCGGGCAGCACGTCGCCGGCAAAACGCGGCCGGTAGTGCTGCTCGATAGCCCGCGCCACCGCGTCGGGCTCGCCGTCGTGGCGGGCGTAATACTGGCCCATGATGCCCTGCAATTCGGGGAACTCGCCCACCATGTCGGTAACGAGATCGGCTTTGGCCAGCCTGGCCGCCCGCCCCGCCTGGGCAACGTCCGCGTGCAGACGCCGGGCGACGATCTGCGCCAGCCGCTCCAGCCGCTCCACCCGCTGCAACTGGCTGCCGAGCTTGTTGTGATAGACGACGTTCGCCAGCCGCCCGACCCGGCTTTCCAGCTTCTGTTTGCGATCCTGCTGGTAGAAGAAGCGGGCGTCGGCCAGCCGTGGGCGCACGACGCGCTGATTGCCGGCGATGATGTTGGCCGGGTCGTCAATGGGCATGTTGCTGACGATGAGGAAGCGCGGCAACAGTTTTCCGGCCGGATCCAGCAGCGGGAAATATTTCTGGTTCTGCTGCATGGTGAGAATCAGGCATTCCTGGGGCACGTCGAGAAACTCGCGCCCGAACTCGCCCACATACACGGCGGGAATCTCCACCAGCGCCGTCACTTCGTCCAGCAGGGCTTCGAAGCCATCGTTCAGGCGCGCCCCTTCCCTCGCAGCCGCGGCTTCAAGGTCGCGACGAATCCGGGCGCGGCGAGCATCGAACCCGGCGATGACCTTGCCTTGCGTCTCGAGTGCCGCCGCGTAATGCTCCGCATGGGCGATGGCGATCTGCGGCTGCCCCAAAAAGCGATGGCCCTGGGTGACGTTGCCGCTGTCTAACCCGAGCACCGAGCCCGGGACCACCCGGCTGCCATGGAGCAGGATCAGCCCATGGACCGGCCGCACGAACTGGTGCTCGCTGTCACCCCAGCGCATGACCTTGGGGATCGGCAGTTTCTTCACCGCCTCAGCCACGATGTCGCCCAGCACGGCATCCAGCGCCGCCCCGGCGACGTCCATTTCGTAGAAGAAGGTTTCGCTCTTGCCGTCGACGGCGCGCTCGAAACGCGCCACGGCATCCGCGGGAATGCCCTTGGCGGCAAGCTTTTTGAGCAGTGCAGGGCTTGGGTTTCCGGCGGCATCCAGCGCTACCGTGACCGGCATGATCTTCTCGCGCACCTTGCGGCTGGGGGCCTGGGCCAGCACGCCCGGCACCAGCACGGCAAGCCGCCGCGGCGTGGCAAACAACTCGTGCTGCACTTCCTGCGCACACAGACCGGCACGGGCCAAGCCTTCGGCAACATGTCGGGCGAAAACATCGGCGAGAGATTTCAGTGCCTTCGGCGGCAGTTCCTCGGTCAGCAGTTCGACCAGAAGGGTTTCCGTCGCCATCATGCCGCCACCTTGAGGGATTTCGCCATCGGGAAACCCAGGGCTTCCCGCGAGTTGTAATAGGCCTGGGCCACTTCCCGCGCCAGCGCCCTGACCCGCCCGATGTAGGCCGCGCGCTCGGTCACCGAGATGGCGCCGCGGGCATCGAGCAGATTGAAAGAATGGGAGCACTTCATGACCATTTCGAAAGCCGGCAAGGGCAGATTGGCGGCCATCAGGCGTTTCGCCTCGGATTCGAACTCGCCAAAGAGGCGAAACAGCCATTCCACGTTGGAGTACTCGAAGTTGTAGGTGGACTGCTCCACTTCGTTCTGGTGATAAACGTCGCCATAGGTCACGCCCGGCGCCCAGACCAGGTCGTATACGTTTTCCACGCCCTGGAGGTACATGGCCAGGCGCTCCAGGCCGTAGGTGATCTCGCCCAGCACCGGCTTGCAGACCAGCGAACCGACTTCCTGGAAATAGGTGAACTGGGTCACTTCCATGCCGTCGAGCCAAACTTCCCAGCCCAGCCCCCAGGCGCCCAGGGTAGGCGACTCCCAGTCGTCCTCGACGAAACGGATATCGTGCCGGTTCAGGTCGATGCCCAGCGCGCGCAACGAATCCAGGTAGAGATCCTGGATGTTGTCCGGCGACGGCTTCAGCACGACTTGGTACTGGTAATAATGCTGCAAGCGGTTGGGGTTGTCGCCGTAGCGGCCATCCTTGGGACGGCGCGACGGCTGCACGTAGGCGGCTTTCCATGGCTCGGGGCCGATGGCGCGCAGGAACGTGGCGGTGTGGAAGGTGCCGGCGCCGACCTCGATGTCGTAGGGCTGCAGCAGCACGCAGCCCTGCTGGTCCCAGAAATTCGCCAAGCGCAGGATGACTTCTTGGAAAGTGGGCATGCGGAAATTCCGCCGAGATACCAAAGTGCCGGATTCTAGCCGATTCGGCTCGAAAAGACCCAGGCTGCGGCCGCCGGTCGTATCGGATCGGGCAGGCGAGTACGTACTTGCCGCGAGGCCTGCGGACCGCTCAGGACCGGGCCTTGCGTCGCCGGGCCGCAACGCCGAGGATGAGCAACGCGAGGATCACCACCGGCCAGTTTCCCCAGCGCGCGTAGGGGGTCAGCCCCGTGTAGCCGCGCACTTCCGCCACGAGAGCATCGGCGACGAAAGTGGGTAACTGCGCCGCCACCACCCCTCGCGGGTCGACCACGGCCGTCTTGCCGGTGTTGGTGGCGCGCACCATGAAGCGCCCCGTTTCCAGGGCGCGCAACTGGGCGATCTGCAGGTGCTGGGGCGGCGCCAGGGAATCGCCGAACCAAGCGACGTTGGAGATATTCACCAGCAGTGTGGCTTCCGGCAGGGCGCGGATGATTTCCTCACCGAACAGGTCTTCGTAGCAGATGTTGAGCGCAACCTTTTCGCCGGCCACATCGATAGGCGCTTGCCGCGCCGCGCCGCGGGCGAAGTCGGACATGGGAATGTGAAGCAGCGCCAGGCTCCAGGCGAATCCCGGCGGCGTGAATTCGCCGAACGGAACCAGATGGGACTTGCTGTACCGTTTCGACGGATCGGCGGCACTGACGGCGGCGTTCTGGTACCGGCCTCCGCTCCCCCCGGTCACGATGCCGAGGAGCGCGTCGCCGCCGGGCGCCGTCGCCGCGGCGAGTTCGGCCAGATAGTCCGGGGCCAGGTCATCGAGGACGATGGGCAACGCCGTTTCCGGCAACACGACCAGATGCGCCGGGTGGGACCGCGCCAGTTGCAGGTAGGTCTGCATCGAATGGAGCAGGTGCTCCGGCCGCCACTTGAGGTTCTGCTCGATATTCCCCTGCAGCAGGCTCACCGTCAGCGGTTCGGTTTTCGGGCGGGTCCATTGGGCCGCCGACCATCCCATTCCCAGGGCCGCAACGGCGACGACGAGCCCGCCCGCCCAAAGCGTCCGGAGCCTGTGCCCAAGCGACAGTGCGAGAGAGGCCGCCAGCAGGGCGACGATGAACGACAGGCCATAACATCCCACCAATGGCGCAAAACCCGCCAGGGGACTGGGCGGCGATTGGCTGTAACCCAGGGCAAGCCAGGGAAAACCGGTGAAAACCCAGCCCCGCAGCCATTCCGCGAGCGTCCAGGCGCTGGCTGCGACCAGGCAGTCCAACACCGGATGACCACTGCGCAACTTCGCCACGGCCCAGGCCGCGAGCGCGGGAAACAGGGCGAGATACGCACAGAACAGGACGGTCGCCACCCCCGCCAGGACCGCCGGCATGCCGCCGAACTGGTGCAGGCTGACGTAGACCCACGACACACCGGCCAGGAACAACCCACAGCCGAAGAAGAAACCCTGCAGCGCGGCCGAACCGGCGCTTGGCGCCCGATGCCAGAGGAAGACCGCACCGGCGAGCGCCAGAAAAGGCAAGGGGAAGAGGTAGAAGGGTGCGAAGCCAAAAACACTGATCGCCCCCAGCAGCAGGGAGGCGATGAGCACGGCACGGGTGCCGAAAGCGTTTCGGGGAAATGTCACCTGGCAGATCCGGTTAAGGGTTTTTCCGCGAAGTCCACCAAGGGGGCCGCCGCCTTGCCCGCGGGAGCCTCTCAGTCCGCCGGCAGATCCTCTGCGCGCGTGCGCTCGACGAGCAAAGTGTGCACCCGGCGACTGTCGGCGCGCAAAACCTGGATCCGCAAACCATCCAGGGTGAAGGCTTCACCGCGCTGGGGAAGGCGGCCCAGGTGATTGATCACCAGGCCGCCAACCGTATCCACCTCGGCGTCGCTGAAAGCAGTGCCGAAGGCGGCGTTGAGA
>JBAWHH010000574.1:0-2262 GCA_049593715.1 Rhodocyclaceae bacterium | reverse complement strand
AGAAGAGGTTCTTCTTGCCCTTCTTCTCCACCGTCAGCAGCCCGGCCTTGATGGCGTAGAGCGGAATGGCGTTGACCAGATCGCGCAGCGTCACACCCGGCTGCATTGCCCCTTTGAAGCGGACGAGTACCGATTCCGGCATGTCCAGGGGCATGACGCCGGTGGCGGCGGCGAAGGCCACCAGGCCCGAGCCGGCGGGGAAGGAGATGCCGATGGGGAAGCGGGTGTGGGAATCGCCGCCGGTGCCCACGGTGTCGGGCAGAAGCAGGCGGTTGAGCCAGGAGTGGATCACGCCGTCGCCCGGCCGCAGCGCGACGCCGCCGCGGGTGGAGATGAAGGCCGGCAGTTCGTGGTGGGTCTTCACGTCCACCGGCTTGGGATAGGGCGCGGTGTGGCAGAAGGACTGCATCACCATGTCCGCCGAGAAGCCGAGGCAGGCCAGATCCTTCAGCTCATCCCGCGTCATCGGGCCGGTGGTGTCCTGGGAGCCCACCGTGGTCATGCGCGGTTCACAGTAGGTGCCCGGACGGATGCCTTTGTTTTCGGGCAGTCCGCAGGCGCGGCCGACCATTTTCTGCGCCAGGGAATAACCTTTGCCGGAATCGACGGGGTCATTGGGCAGGCGGAACAGGGTGGAAGGCGCCAGGCCCAGCGCTTCCCGCGCTTTTGCCGTGAGGCCGCGGCCGACGATGAGGGGAATGCGACCTCCCGCGCGAACTTCGTCGAAGATCACGTCGGACTTGACGGTGAACTCCGCGATGACCGCGCCGCTCTTCAGTGCCTTGCCTTCGTAGGGGCGCAGTTCGACGGTATCGCCCATGTCCATCTTCGACACGTCCAATTCAATGGGCAGGGCGCCGGCATCTTCCATGGTGTTGTAGAAGATCGGGGCGATCTTGGATCCCAGGCAGACGCCGCCGAAGCGCTTGTTGGGCACGAAGGGGATGTCCTCGCCGGTGAACCACAGCACGGAGTTGGTGGCGGATTTGCGCGATGAGCCGGTGCCGACGACGTCGCCCACGTAGGCCACGAGATCGCCCTTGGCTTTGAGGGCTTCGATCTGCTTGAGCGGGCCAATCTTGCCGGGCTCATCGGGCTCGATGCCGGGGCGGGCGTTCTTCAGCATGGCCAGCGCGTGCAGCGGGATGTCGGGGCGGCTCCAGGCGTCCGGCGCGGGGGAAAGGTCGTCGGTATTGGTCTCGCCGGTCACTTTGAAGATGGTGACGGTCAGGCTCTGGGGCACTTCCGGCCGGGAGGTGAACCACTCGGCGTCGGCCCAGGACTGCAGCACTTTCTTGGCGTTGGCGTTGCCCTTGTCCGCCTTGTCTTTGACGTCGTGGAAGGCGTCGAACACCAGCAGGGTCTTGGACAGGCCGGCGGCGGCGAGGGCGCCCACTTCCGCATCGTCCAGCAACTCCACCAGCGGATGGATGTTGTAGCCCCCCAGCATGGTGCCCAGCAGTTCCGTGGCGCGCTGGCGCGAGATCAGCGGACACTGCTCCTTGCCCATCGCCACCGCCGCCAGGTAAGAAGCCTTCACCTTGGCGGCATCGTCTACCCCCGCCGGCACCCGGTGGGTGATGAGGTCGAGGAGATACTCCTTTTCACCCGCGGGCGGATTCTTGAGCAGTTCGATCAGGTCGGCGGTCTGCCGCACGCTGAGGGGGAGGGCGGGAATGCCGAGGGCTGCGCGTTCGGCAACGTGCTGGCGATAGGTGTCTAACATGGCGGATCCTTGAAAAATCAAATGCAGTGCGTGCGGGAGATTTCTACTGTGCCGACGGCTTGGGCCGCTGGCCGAGCATCTGCGCGGGGTTGAACTTCATGCCGCCGATGCTGATGTCGCCGGGTTTCATGTCGGCGCCGCAGGGGCCCAGCCACTTGGCGTCGATGGTCATCGCCAGTTCCGGTATCCCCTGGAAAGGCGGGTTGTACTTCGTCTTGAGGTCGGCGTGGTAAGTGGAGTCGAAATCGCCGGTGAACACCCCATCGCTGGTGGCCGTCGACTCGCCGACCTTGCACACCGTATGGAGCACGACGCGGTTGCCGTCCCGCTTCACGTCGGATTGCGAGCAGTTTGTCTTCGCCATGCTGCGGCCCTGCTGTTGCATCAGGTCATCGGTCCTCGCGTCGATGCACTGCTGGATGGGAGGCATGGACCCGGCCGGCGTGCCCTGGATGTTCTGCTTGATCTCCCACAGGCCCGCCTTGCGTTTCGGCGCATCGGCGGCAAACGTGCTTGTAGCGGCCGCCGCGAACAGC
>JBAWHH010000573.1:0-14535 GCA_049593715.1 Rhodocyclaceae bacterium | reverse complement strand
GATCAGCCCACCCCTTCTCATGGCCGCGCTGGAGAGGGCTCGCCAGGGTTATTCGGATCCTGATGTTGAAGGGGCTGGTCCGATGGACCGGCTCTTCAACTGAATCCGGTAGCGGCGTCTTGCGCGCCGAAGGGGCCGCGCGACGGACGTAGGGCGGACCACGGCTGCCCGCAATTTTTTCCGTTCGAGTCTGGGTGATTGCGCTGAGAGTGCGCACCAAGTTTGCTCGGTGCGGGCTGCCCCTTTATAATCACTGGGTTTGGTCAAAAAAGCGGGATGGGCGGCCGGCTTATCCCGTTTTTTGCGCGTAAGCGACCGCCCAGTCCCCCCGAATTACCCATCCAAGCCACCATCACCGCACCCGGAGCCCTCTTGTGTCTGTCTTCCCGCCCGCCATTCTCATTCTCGCCGATGGTACCGTGTTTCGCGGCAAAGGCATCGGCGCCGATGGCAGCAGCGTGGGCGAAGTGGTGTTCAACACCTCGATGTCCGGCTACCAGGAGATCCTGACCGATCCGTCGTATTGCAGGCAGATCGTCACCCTTACCTATCCCCACATCGGCAACGTCGGCGTGAATCGGGAAGACTGCGAGGCGACGAAAGTCCACGCGGCCGGCCTGGTGATTCGCGATCTGCCGTTGCGGGCGTCGAATTTTCGCCTGGAGTCTTCTCTCGACGCGTATCTCAAGGCGGAGAACGTGGTTGGCATTTCTGACATCGATACCCGCAAACTCACCCGGATACTGAGGGAAAAAGGCGCCCAGAGCGGTTGCCTAATGTCGGGGCGCGTGGATGTCGACGAGGCAATCGCTCGCGCGCGGGCGTTTCCCGGATTGGCCGGGATGGATCTGGCCCAGGTTGTCAGCGCGTCCGAGCCCTATTCCTGGCAGAAAGGGGAGTGGCGGCTGGGGCAGGGCTACATGGCTGGTGTCGAGCCGCGCTTCCACGTCGTTGCATACGACTTTGGCGTCAAGCGCAACATCCTGCGCATGCTCGCGCAGCGCCATTGCCGGCTCACGGTGGTTCCCGCCCGTACTTCTGCAGCCGACGTTTTCGCGCTGGCTCCGGACGGTATCTTTCTTTCCAACGGACCGGGGGATCCCGAGCCCTGTGATTACGCGATTGCCGCCATCCGCGAATTCCTGGCGCGTGGCGTTCCCACCTTTGGTATCTGCCTTGGTCACCAATTGATGGGGCTGGCCAGCGGTGCGCGCACAGTGAAGATGAAGTTCGGCCACCACGGCGCCAACCACCCGGTCAAGGACCTGGATACCGGTCAGGTTCTGATTACCAGCCAGAACCACGGGTTTGCCGTCGACGCCGATAGTCTCCCGCCCAACCTCCGGGCTACCCATGTTTCCCTTTTCGATGGCAGCCTCCAGGGGTTGGCGCGCACCGACGTGCCGGCGTTCTGTTTCCAGGGGCATCCGGAAGCGAGCCCGGGGCCGCACGATGTTTCCTATTTGTTCGACCGCTTTATTGCATTGATGGAGAAGGCTCGGGCTGACTCTTCCACGCCGGGCCGATGAAATGCCGAAACGCAGCGACATCCACACCATCCTGATCATTGGCGCGGGTCCGATCATCATCGGCCAAGCCTGTGAATTCGATTATTCCGGCGCCCAGGCGTGCAAGGCTTTGCGCGAAGAGGGCTACCGCGTGGTGCTGGTGAATTCCAATCCGGCGACCATCATGACGGACCCGGATACCGCGGACGTTACGTACATTGAGCCTATCACCTGGCAGGTGATCGAGAAGATCATCGAAAAGGAGCGACCCGATGCGCTCCTGCCCACCATGGGCGGCCAGACGGCACTCAATTGTGCCCTTGATCTCGCGCGGGAAGGGGTGCTTGCGAAATACGGCGTAGAAATGATCGGCGCCAAGCGAGACGCCATCGACAAGGCGGAGGATCGCGAGAAGTTCAAGCTGGCCATGACTCGCATCGGGCTTGGCTCCGCACGCTCGGGCATTGCCCATTCCATGGAAGAAGCGTTGCAAGTGCAGGCTGGCCTGGGTTTTCCGGTGATCATCCGGCCGTCCTTCACGCTGGGCGGATCCGGTGGTGGCATCGCTTACAACCGCGAAGAATTCCTCATCATCTGCGAGCGCGGCCTTGAAGCCAGCCCCACCCGCGAACTGCTGATCGAAGAGTCTCTGATCGGCTGGAAAGAGTTCGAGATGGAGGTGGTGCGCGACCAGAAGGACAATTGCATCATCGTCTGTTCCATCGAGAATCTCGATCCCATGGGCGTGCACACCGGCGATTCGATCACCGTGGCGCCAGCCCAGACGCTGACGGACAAGGAATACCAGATTCTGCGCAATGCCTCCATCGCGGTGCTGCGGGAGATCGGCGTGGACACCGGCGGATCCAACGTTCAGTTCGCCATCAATCCGGCCGACGGGCGCATGGTGGTCATCGAGATGAATCCGCGCGTCTCCCGGTCGTCGGCCCTGGCGTCCAAGGCGACGGGGTTCCCCATCGCCAAAGTGGCGGCCAAACTGGCGGTGGGCTACACCCTGGACGAGTTGCAGAACGAGATCACGGGAGGTGTTACCCCGGCCTCATTCGAGCCTTCCATTGATTACGTGGTCACCAAGGTGCCGCGTTTTGCCTTCGAGAAGTTTCCGCAGGCGGATTCCCACCTCACGACCCAGATGAAATCTGTCGGGGAAGTCATGGCCATCGGCCGGACGTTCCAGGAATCGTTCCAGAAGGCTCTGCGCGGCCTCGAAGTGGGCGTGGACGGCCTGAACGAGAAGACCAAAGACCGCGAAGTGCTGGAGCAGGAGTTGGGCGAGCCCGGCCCGGAACGCATCTGGTATGTGGGTGACGCATTTGCCTCCGGCTTCAGCCTGGAAGAGGTTCACCAGTTGACCCGGATCGATCCGTGGTTCCTGGCGCAGATCAAGGACATCGTGGATATCGAACTGGGGCTGGAAAAGACGGATTTCGAGTCCCTCGACCGCGATGCTTTGTTCGGGCTGAAGCGTAAAGGTTTCTCCGATCGCCGTCTTGCCAAGCTGATGCATACCACCGAAACCGCCGTGCGGCAGCGGCGCCACGCCTTGGGCATCAGGCCGGTTTTTAAGCGCGTGGATACGTGCGCAGCTGAGTTCGCGACGGCGACGGCCTATCTTTATTCGACCTACGAAGAAGAATGCGAAGCCCAGCCTACGGCGCGCAAGAAGATCATGGTGCTGGGCGGTGGGCCGAACCGCATTGGCCAGGGTATCGAGTTCGACTACTGCTGCGTCCATGCCGCCCTCGCGCTGCGCGAAGACGGCTACGAGACCATCATGGTCAACTGCAACCCGGAGACGGTGTCCACCGATTACGACACCTCCGATCGTCTCTACTTTGAGCCGCTGACTCTGGAAGACGTGCTGGAAATCGTCGACGTCGAGCGGCCGGAGGGCGTGATCGTCCAGTTCGGCGGGCAGACGCCCCTAAAGCTGGCGCGGGATCTGGAAGCGAACGGCGTGCCCATCATTGGTACTTCGCCGGACATGATCGATTGCGCCGAGGACCGCGAGCGTTTCCAGAAAATGCTGGAAGGGCTTGGGCTTCGCCAGCCGCCCAACCGCACCGCGCGTACTCCGGAAGACGCCATCCGCCTCGCGGACGAAATCGGCTATCCGCTGGTGGTGCGCCCCAGCTATGTGCTGGGAGGCCGCGCGATGGAAGTCGTGCACGCCCCCGCCGACTTGGAGCGCTACATGCGCGAGGCGGTCAAAGTCTCGAACGACTCGCCGGTGTTGCTGGACCGCTTCCTCAACGACGCTACCGAAGTGGATGTGGATGCCCTGGCCGACGGTGACCGCGTGATCATCGGCGGCATCATGGAGCATATCGAGCAAGCGGGTGTCCATTCGGGGGATTCGGCCTGCTCGCTACCGCCTTTCTCCCTTACGCGCGAAATCCAGGACGAACTGCGGCGCCAGACAGAATTGATGGCCAAGGCCCTGAATGTCGTCGGACTGATGAACGTCCAGTACGCGATCCAGGATGGCAAGGTTTACGTGCTGGAGGTGAACCCGCGGGCTTCGCGTACCGTGCCGTTCGTCTCCAAGGCCTGCGGCATTCCTCTGGCAAAAGTGGCGGCGCGCTGCATGGCTGGCCGATCCCTTTCTGATCAAGGGGTTACGCGGGAGGTGGTTCCGCCCTATTTTTCCGTCAAAGAGGCGGTCTTCCCGTTCGTGAAGTTTCCCGGCGTCGACACGATTCTCGGGCCGGAAATGAAGTCCACCGGTGAAGTGATGGGAGTCGGCCGCAGTTTTGCCGAAGCGTTCGTCAAGTCCCAACTCGCGGCGGGGGTCAAGTTGCCGAAGTCGGGGAAGGCAGTGCTGAGCGTCAAGGGCTCGGACAAGACGAAGGCGGTCGAGGTCGCCCGCGAACTGTCGGAACTTGGCTTCCAACTGTACGCGACCCGGGGCACCGCGACGTTCCTGCAGGAAAATGGTTTAGCCGTCACACCCGTCAACAAAGTGAGCGAAGGCCGGCCCCACATCGTTGACCTGATCAAGAACAACGAAGTCCATTTCATCGTCAACACGGTGGAAGAAAAGCGCTCCGCCGTTGCCGATTCGCGCTCGATTCGCACCAGTGCCTTGGCGGCGCGGGTGACTTTTTATACGACCGTAGAGGGCGCGCGTGCTGCCTGCGCAGGCATGCGCCATCTGCGGGATCTGGAAACCTATGCTTTGCAGTCTCTGCATGCCCAGCTCGGATGATCTGTTATGAGTAAAGTGCCTCTCACCCTTGCCGGCGCGGAGATGCTGCGCGCAGAACTGCATCGCCTCAAGACCGTGGAGCGGCCGAACGTGATCGCCGCGATTGCCGAGGCGCGGTCACACGGTGATCTGTCGGAGAACGCAGAATACGATGCCGCGAAGGAGCGCCAGGGCTTCGTCGAGGGACGGATCAAAGACGTTGAAGGCAAGCTCGCGAACGCGCAGCTTATCGACCCGAAGCTGCTCGACGCCGATGGCCGATGCGTTTTCGGGGCCACGGTAGATCTGGAAGACCTCGATTCCGGCGACAAAGTGACTTACCAGATCGTCGGCGAGGACGAGGCGGACCTCAAACGCGGCAAAATTTCGGTCAGTTCACCTATCGCTCGTGCCCTGATCGGCAAATACGCGGGGGATGTCGCCGAAGTTCAGGCTCCCGGGGGCTTGCGGGAGTATGAGATTCACGATGTCCGGTACGTTTGACCCTTATCGGGCGATGGCTTTGTCCTCTCCTGCTCGCATTGGCTGATCCTCGCGACCGGCCAAATCACGACCATTCTGGCACCAAACCTCCTGCGCGGCCTGCCCGGCCAGATCTACTGCCTGGTGGTGACCTTGTGGGTCGGCGGATTGTGGATCGTCGGCTACGTGGTGGTGCCCGCCCTGTTCGCCGAGTTGCCGGCCCAGCGCATGCTCGCCGGGGCATTGGCCGGGAGCGTGTTTTCGCGCATGGCCTGGGTTGGGCTTGCGTGCGCTGTCTATCTGCTCGTCAATGAACTGGCCCGGCACCGGGCCAGTCTGTTGCGGAGTCGGGCGTTCTGGGTCGTGGTGGCGATGTCGTTGCTCAACCTGGCCGGGCATTTCGGCCTACAGCCGGTGTTGTCCGACCTCAAGGCGCAGGCGCATCCGCTAGAGATCATGCTGAGTCCGCTGCGAGACCAGTTCGCCTTGTGGCACGGCGTGTCCAGCGTGCTTTACCTCGTACAGAGTCTTCTTGGCGTCGGGCTCGTCATGCTGCGGCCATGGTCGCCCCGTTAAGGGCGTTTGGTGACAACACGCCGGCGGGGGTTCGCCGGTTCGCGGGTCTTTGATCCCGCCGCCGGGGATGCCGGAACTCTACGTGACGGTTTTCGAACTTTCTTTGCTGCTTCCGGTTTTGTGGGAGTGTCGGCGGGCTTCTCGCGAAATAGGATCAGGATGTTCCCGATATGTTGCACTGCGGCCGCATCCGCTGTTTGGCAGATCGTCGAGAGCAGCGTTTCCCGGGTTTCGCGCTCTCCACCGAGAACTCGCACCTTAATCAATTCGTGGGCGTCCAGGCAACGAACGATCTCCTCCAGTACCGAAGGCGTGAGGCCTTTCTGGCCGATGACGGCTACTGGGTGCAGGCGGTGGGCACGGGCGCGCAGTTCGCTGCGCTGCGCGGGGGTAAGAATTTTCATGGGCAGGCCATACAAGTCGGGGAGCGAATTCTAACGCGATGAAGAAGAACCGCAGCAATCGGGCGTGGATCCACGAGCACATCAACGATCCTTATGTGCAGCGGGCCCAAGCCGAGGGTTATCGCTCCCGCGCCGCTTTCAAACTGATCGAAATTGACGACCAGGACCGGCTACTGAAGCCGGGTTCGGTGGTGGTCGATCTGGGGGCGGCGCCGGGGAGTTGGTGCCAGGTGGTGGCGCGCCGTGTTGGGGCGGCGGGAAAGGTTCTCGCCCTGGACATGCTGCCGATGGAGCCGCTGGCCGGGGTCGAGTTCATTCAAGGGGATTTCCGCGAGGAGTCCGTATTGGCGGAACTGGAATCCAGGCTGGGCGACCGCGCAGTAGACTTGGTTCTGAGCGATATGGCACCCAATCTATCCGGCGTGGCGGTGAGCGATCAGGCGCGTATGATCCATCTTGCTGAACTGACGCTGGATTTCGCCATTGCTCATCTTCGCACCGGCGGCAACATGCTGGTCAAGCTTTTCCATGGCCCGGGTTTCGAACAGTTCCGGCGTCCTATGGCCGATGTCTTTGGATCCGTTGCAGTGCGCAAACCCAAAGCGTCGCGGGATCGGAGCAGCGAGATTTACCTCTTGGGTTTGCGCAAGAAGCCCCAATCTACCGTTCGTGCCGAAGCATAGCCCGTGGTTTGCTCCCCGGAACAATCGGTCATAGAATGGGTCAGAGTTCCACCTGTATTCACAGGCTCTTATCGAACCTAGCGAGGCGTGGATTTGAACAATCTTTTCAAGAATCTTGCGATTTGGCTGGTAATTGGCGTTGTGCTGATGACCGTGTTCAATCAGTTCAACAGCCGCCAGTTGGCCCAGCAATCCATGGAGTATTCGCAGTTCCTGGATGAGGTCAAGGCCGGTCGAATCGCCAAGGTGGTGATGCAGGGCCGCGTGCTGGACGCGACGACGACCGACGGCAAGCGCCTTACTTCCTATGCCCCGCACGACATCTGGCTGGTGTCCGACCTGCTCAAGAATAACGTCAAGGTCGTTGCCAAGCCGGACGAGGAACAGTCTTTCCTCATGAATATTTTTGTCTCATGGTTCCCAATGCTGCTGCTCATCGGCGTGTGGGTGTTTTTCATGCGCCAGATGCAGGGCGGGGGACGGGGGGGTGCGTTTTCGTTCGGCAAGTCGAAGGCACGCATCCTGGATGAGGCGACCAACACCATCACCTTTGTGGACGTCGCGGGTTGCGACGAAGCCAAGGAAGAGGTGGCGGAACTGGTCGAGTTCTTGCGCGATCCCTCCAAGTTCCAGAAGCTCGGCGGCCGCATACCCAAGGGTGTGCTGATGGTGGGTTCGCCCGGAACCGGCAAAACGCTTCTCGCCAAAGCGATCGCCGGCGAGGCCAAGGTTCCCTTCTTCTCGATCTCCGGATCCGATTTCGTTGAGATGTTCGTCGGCGTGGGTGCCGCGCGAGTGCGCGACATGTTCGAGCAGGCCAAGAAGCAGGCGCCTTGCATCATCTTTATCGATGAGATCGATGCCGTTGGACGCCAGCGGGGCGCCGGCCTCGGTGGCGGTAACGATGAGCGGGAGCAGACGCTGAACCAGTTGTTGGTGGAAATGGACGGTTTCGAAGGGACCGCGGGGGTGATCGTAATTGCGGCCACCAACCGTCCCGACGTGCTCGATCCTGCCCTGCTCCGGCCGGGCCGTTTCGACCGCCAGGTAGTGGTGCCGCTGCCGGATATCCGTGGGCGCGAGCAGATCCTGCTGGTCCATATGCGCAAGGTGCCGATCGCTCCTGACGTCAAGGCGGACATCATTGCCCGCGGTACGCCCGGATTTGCCGGGGCCGACCTGGCGAACCTCGTCAACGAGGCCGCGCTGTTCGCGGCCCGCCAGAACAAGCGTCTGGTCGATATGGAGGATTTCGAGCGCGCCAAGGACAAGATCATGATGGGCGCGGAACGGCGGTCCATGGTCATGCCGGAAGAGGAGCGCCGCAACACGGCGTACCACGAGTCGGGGCACGTTCTGGTGGCCAAGATGCTGACCAAGACCGATCCCGTACACAAGGTGACGATCATTCCGCGCGGGCGTGCCCTCGGCGTGACAATGCAGTTGCCCGAGTCGGATCGTTATAGCACCGACCGCGTGCGGTTGATGGAAACCATCGCCGTGCTGTTCGGCGGGCGCATTGCGGAAGAGATCTTCATGGGGCAGATGACCACCGGCGCCTCCAACGATTTCGAGCGCGCCACGGACATCGCCCGCCGCATGGTGACGCAGTGGGGCATGTCCGACGCCTTGGGGCCGATGGTGTACGGTGAGAACGAAGGGGAAGTGTTCCTTGGCCGTTCCATCACGACCCACAAGAATGTTTCCGAAACGACCATGCAGAAAGTGGACGCGGAAATCCGTCGCATCATCGACGAGCAGTACGCGCTGGCGCGCCGCTTGATCGAGGAGAACCGCGACAAGATCGAAATCATGGCGGCGGCCCTGCTGGAATGGGAAACCCTCGATGCCGAGCAGATCAATGACATCATGGCTGGTCGCCCGCCGCGGGCACCCAAGCCGAGTTCTGCTCCGCCGCGGACCGGCAGCGGGACAGACGCTCCAGGCGCGGCGCCAAGCGCGGCTGCGGCCGCCTGATTTTAGGGGTGTAGAAAGCCGGATCGGGATTTCCCGATCCGGCTTTTTCTATTGATTCCTGCGCAATCCTCGTTGCGCTTTCGCCCATACAGAACACCTTGCGTCGCTGGCGCGGTATTCCCCGGGGCCAAGGAGCACTGCGACATCCTCGTTTTAGCTGTCACGCATTCCCGGGCTGGAAGATCGCCCGGCATAGGCTCGTCCGGGGGCAAAGCTCGGCTTTGATCTCGCTCCGGAAAGCGCCACGAAATGAACTTTCTCAGGGACGGAACATGGCCAGAAGATACTTTGGAACGGATGGCGTGCGCGGCCGGGTCGGCGAGGCCCCCATAACGCCGGACTTCGCAATGCGATTGGGCTACGCCGCAGGTTTGACTTTGGTGGCGGAGGAGTGGTCTGGCCGGGGCGACCGGCCGGCGGTGCTGATCGGCAAGGACACGCGAATTTCCGGGTACATGCTGGAGGCGGCGCTGGAAGCGGGCCTGTCGGCGGCCGGGGTGGATGTGATTCTGGCCGGCCCGATGCCCACTCCAGCGGTGGCGTACCTCACCCGTGCCCTGCGCCTGCAGGCGGGGATCGTGATTTCCGCATCCCACAATCCCTTTGACGATAACGGAATCAAATTCTTCTCCGCGGGGGGTACCAAGCTCCCGGATGCCGTGGAGAATGCCATCGAGGCCCGGCTTGAACAACCCATGGGCTGCAAGGATTCCGGCAGGCTGGGCAAGGCGCGCCGGATCGACGATGCGGCAGGCCGTTACATTGAGTTCTGCAAGAGCACTTTCCCCAACGATCTGGATTTGCGGGGAATGAAGATCGCCCTCGACTGTGCCAATGGGGCGGCGTACCACATTGCACCGAAGGTTTTTCACGAATTGGGCGCGGAAGTCGTGTCCGTGGGTATCGAGCCGAACGGGCTCAACATCAACGATGGCGTCGGGGCCACCGCCCCGGCTTCGCTCCAGCGGGTCGTGCGGGAGTCTGGCGCGGACATTGGGATCGCGCTGGACGGCGACGCCGATCGCGTCTTGATGGCCGACGGCAAAGGGACCCTTTTCGATGGTGATCAACTGCTCTACGTCATCGCCTGCCATCGTGCCCGCGAGGGGCGGGTGGACGGGGTGGTCGGTACCCTGATGACCAATCTTGGGTTTGAACACGCGCTCAGTGCCCTGGGGATCGGTTTCACCCGCGCAAAGGTGGGGGACCGCTATGTTCTGGAAGCCATGCACGAAAAGGGCTGGCGCTTCGGCGGCGAGAACTCGGGCCACATCATCTGTCTGGACCGCCATACGACGGGGGACGGCATCGTGTCGGCGCTTCAGGTTCTGGCGGCGTTGCGGTCGCTGGGCACGTCGCTTGACCGGGCGTGCAGCGAACTTACCCTCTATCCCCAGGTGTTGGTGAATGTTCGCCTGCCCGCTGGATTCGACTGGAAGACCGTGCCGGGCCTCGATGAGGCGAAAGCGAGCGCCGAGCGTGAACTCGGCGATAGTGGCCGGGTATTGCTGCGGCCCTCTGGCACCGAGCCGCTGCTGCGGGTAATGGTGGAAGGCCGGGAGGCCGAACTGGTGAAAACCTTGGCGGATCGCATCGCCGATACCGTGCGGCGCGTAACCGTCTGAAACTTCAGTCCTGCGGCACTTGGAGGGTTCCGTCTAACGGTCGATTTCCGGACGGCCCGGAATGGGTTCGCGCGGGTGAGTTCAGGTGGCTTTACCCTTTCCTCAATTGTGACGGCTGTAACGTCTCTGCAACAATCCGCCCCTAGACTCTCGCCGTTTTCAGTGGTCGCAACTCATCAAGGAGAATAGGGCATGCGTTTCAAAGCATCACTCGGGCTGGTGGCGGTTTCTGTGGTTGCCGGGCTGGGTATCAGTGCAGCAGTCCACGCTGCGGACATCACCGGCGCCGGTGCGACCTTTCCCTACCCGATCTACGCGAAGTGGGCCGAGGCCTACAAGGCCAAGACCGGGGCCGGGCTGAACTACCAGTCAATCGGTTCCGGTGGCGGGATCAAGCAGATCAAGGCCAAGACGGTCGATTTCGGTGCGTCGGACAAGCCGCTGGAAGAAGCAGAGTTGAATGAAAGCGGGCTCACCCAGTTTCCCGCGATCATGGGTGGCGTGGTGCCCGTTATCAACCTCGAAGGCGTCCAGCCGGGCCAGATGAAACTGACGGGCGAAGTTCTCGCCGACATCTTCCTCGGCAAGATCAAGAAGTGGAACGATCCCAAGATCGCTGCGCTGAACCCCGGGGTCAAACTGCCGGACGAGAACGTCACCGTGGTGCGCCGTTCCGACGGCTCGGGCACTTCATTCCTCTTCACCAACTATCTCTCGAAGGTCAGCCCGGAATGGAAGGCCAACGTTGGTGAGGGGACTGCCGTCAAATGGCCGGAGGGTGTCGGCGGCAAGGGCAACGAAGGGGTTTCAGCCTACGTGCAGCGAATCAAGGGCGCGATCGGCTACGTCGAGTATGCCTACGCGAAGAAGAACAAGATGGGCCACGTGGCGCTCAAGAACAAGGATGGGCATTTTGTTCAGCCCGACGATGCCACTTTCCAGGCTGCGGCGGCCAACGCCGATTGGGCAAAAGCGCCGGGCTACTACGTCATTCTCACTGAGCAGCCCGGCAAGGAAAGCTGGCCCATTACCGGTGCGAGTTTTGTTCTGATCTACAAGCAGCAGGCTGATGCCGCCAAAGGCAAAGAGGTGTTGAGCTTCTTCGACTGGGCCTTCAAGGACGGCGGCAAGATGGCGGCGGAACTGGACTACGTTCCCATGCCGGAAAAGGTCGTGAAACTGATCCAGGCTTCCTGGAAGAGCCAGATCAAGGACGGTTCCGGCAAAGCGGTTTGGAACTAGGCACTTATGCAGGCAAGCGGGTATTGGTGTTTCCCGCTTTCCTGGCGGTCCAAGGCGGCGAAACTGGGCGACGCCCCGCTTTCCGCCTGACCGTTTCCTTTCAAAGTATTCGGTAGAATCCGATGGATGCCTCTTCGAACAGCGTGGCGCTGATGGATCCGCTCGCACATTCCCTGGCTACGGCCGATCATCGGCTGGCGCAGACGATGCGCCGGCAACGCTGGCAGGATTTCCTGTTCCAGAAAGTCACCCTGCTTTTCGCGCTGTCTGTCCTGCTGGTCCTGGCAGGCATCATCGGATCACTGTCGGTGGCTGCCTGGCCGGCATTCAATGCCTTCGGTTTCAATTTCCTTGTCTCCACCGAATGGGACCCGGTAAAGAACCTCTACGGTGGCTTCAACTCCATCTATGGCACGCTGATTACCTCCTTCATCGCGCTGATCATCGCGATTCCCATCAGCTTTGGCATCGCGCTGTTTCTCACCGAATTGTGCCCGGCGTGGCTCAAGCGGCCGCTCGGGACGGCTGTCGAATTGCTTGCTGGGGTGCCGAGCATCATCTACGGCATGTGGGGGCTCTTCGTGTTCGCGCCGCTCTTTGGCGAGTATGTCCAACCGCTGCTCAGCGCGACGCTCGGTCAGGTTCCCCTGCTTGGGGTGCTGTTTCAGGGCGCGCCGATGGGTATCGGGATGCTTTCCGCTGGCATCATTCTCTCGATCATGGTGATCCCATTCATCGCGTCGGTGATGCGCGACGTGTTCGAGATCGTTCCCGCGGTCCTCAAAGAATCCGCCTACGCCGTCGGTGCCACGACCTGGGAGGTGGTGTGGAACGTGGTCCTGCCGTACACCAAGGCCGGGGTCGTCGGGGGCATCATGCTCGGCCTCGGTCGAGCGCTCGGCGAGACGATGGCCGTGACTTTCGTGATCGGCAACGCCAATCGGATCGATCCGTCGCTGTTTTCCGCCGGTACGTCCATCGCATCGACCCTGGCGAACGAGTTCGCTGAAGCCCAGGACGACGTTCACATCGCTTCCCTGATGACGTTGGGGCTGCTGCTTTTCGTCATCACATTCATCGTGCTGGCCGTCGCCAAGTTGCTGTTGCTGCGCCTGAGCCGCAACGAGGGGGCAAGGACGTGAGCGCTATCTACCGCAAGCGGTTGGTGGTTCATCGCATTGCCTTGGCGCTTTCCATAGCGGCCATGGCGTTCGGGATGGCTTTCCTGCTCTGGATTCTCGCCACGCTGTTCTGGAATGGCTTCGAGGCCGTCAGTTGGACCATGTTCTCCCAGACTACGCCACCGCCGGGTAGCGTCGGCGGTTTGGCGAATGCCATCCTTGGCAGCCTGCTCATGGTTGGTGCTGCGACGCTCGTCTCGACCCCCATCGGAATACTGGCGGGAATCTATCTGGCCGAGTTCGGGCAACGAGGCTGGGTTGCCCCGGTTACGCGCTTCGTCAACGACATCATGCTGTCCGCGCCCTCCATCGTCATCGGGCTGTTCATTTACGCACTATATGTGGCGAAAGTGGGCCATTTCTCCGGTTGGGCCGGATCCGCGGCTCTGGCGCTGCTGGCGGTGCCCGTTGTCGTCAGGACGACTGAGAACATGCTGAAGCTTGTGCCGGGGAGCTTGCGCGAAGCGGCGGTCGCCCTTGGCACGCCAATGTGGAAGGTCATCCTCATGGTGACCCTGCGGGCGGTGCGCAGCGGCGTGATGACTGGCGTGCTGCTGGCGGTGGCGCGGATCAGCGGCGAGACCGCACCCTTGCTCTTCACCGCCTTGAATAATCAGTTCTGGAGCCTGGACATGAACGCTCCGATGGCTAACCTGCCGACAGTCATTTTCCAGTTCGCCATGAGTCCTTACGAGAATTGGGTGTCGCTTGCATGGGGCGGGGCACTCCTGATAACCCTGAGCGTGTTGGCGCTCAATCTGGTTGCCCGATTGGCCATGCGGCAAAGGACTCCCACATGATTCCGCAAATGAAACCCGACAGTACAGCGAACCCTTCGGTGCCGCCCAAGATCACGGTGCGCAACCTCGATTTTTACTACGGAAAGTATCACGCGCTGAAAAGCGTCAATCTCGACATCGCAGAGAAGCGCGTCACCGCCTTCATCGGTCCGTCGGGCTGCGGCAAATCGACACTGCTGCGGGTTTTTAACCGCATGTACGATCTTTACCCGGGACAGCGGGCCACTGGCGACCTGATGCTGAACGGGAAGAACATGCTCGACAAGGAGCAGGACGTCAACGCGCTGCGCGCTAAAGTGGGGATGGTGTTTCAGAAACCCACGCCGTTTCCCATGTCGATCTACGACAACATTGCATTCGGCGTGCGGTTGTACGAAAACTTGAATCGTGCCGAGATGGACGAACGCGTCGAATGGGCGCTCAGCAAAGCCGCATTGTGGAATGAAGTTAAAGACAAGCTCTCCCAGAGCGGCCTCAGCCTGTCCGGGGGGCAGCAGCAGCGGCTTTGCATCGCCCGTGGTGTGGCCGTAAAGCCTGAAGTGCTGCTGCTGGACGAACCGACGTCCGCCCTTGATCCCATTTCAACCGCGAAGGTCGAAGAACTCGTCGATGAGCTGAAGGCCGATTACACGATTGCGATCGTTACCCACAATATGCAGCAGGCGGCACGCATCTCGGACTTCACCGCCTACATGTACCTCGGGGAATTGATCGAGTTCGGGGTGACCGACCAGATCTTTATCAAGCCACGAAAGAAAGAGACGGAAGACTACATCACGGGCCGTTTTGGCTGATGCGCGTTTTCCCTGTGGCCAGTCACAACATCCATCGGGTGTAGAAAAGGCCCG
>JBAWHH010000572.1:0-1516 GCA_049593715.1 Rhodocyclaceae bacterium | reverse complement strand
GACGTGCCGCCCAAGCTCTTCGTCGATGGCGAAGGCTTTGCTTACCTGGGGCGCAACTACCGCTTGCGGCTGGTGGATGATTCCACCGCCGCGGTCAGGCTGGTGGGTGGCCGCTTCCTGATGCCGAAGGCCTTGGCCGCCAACGGCCGCGACCCCATGATCCGCTGGTATTGCGAACATGCCCGGCCGTGGCTCGCCGGCAAGGTGGCCGACTACGCAGCACGGATGGAAGTGGCCCCGCAAGGCCTGCGCGTCCAGGATCTCGGCTACCGCTGGGGATCCTGCGGCAAGGGGGAAGTCCTGTATTTCCATTGGAAGACGATCCTGCTGCCGGCGAGGATCGCCGAATACGTCGTGGTGCACGAGATGGCGCACCTCATCGAGCCCCATCACACGCCGGGCTTCTGGCTGCGCGTAGAACGGGCGATGCCGGATTTCGAACGGCGCAAGGTCTGGCTCCAGATTCGCGGCATCGAGGTGGAAGGACTGTAGCGCCGGTTTTGGCCACGCCGTCGCAAGCGCGCCCTGCCCTCAGGTACGGCGCTGGCGCCGCGCCTCGAACAGGCAGATGCCGCCGGCCACGGAGACGTTGAGGCTTTCCACCGAGCCCTGCATGGGGATGCGCGCCAGCACGTCGCAGGTTTCCCGGGTCAGGCGGCGCAGGCCGGAGCCTTCGGCCCCTAGCACCCAGGCAAGGGGGCCGCGCAGGTCGGCGTCGTAGAGATCGGAAGTTGCCTCGGCGTCAGCGCCAACGGTGCGGATGTCGCGCTCGTGCAGCTCGCGCAGGGTGCGGGCGAGATTGGTGACCACCACGTAGGGCACGGTATCCGCCGCGCCGCTCGCCACCTTGATGGCCGTGGCGTTGAGGCCGACCGCCCGGTCCTTGGGCGCGATCACGGCGTGGGCCCCGGCCGCGTCCGCCACCCGCAGGCAGGCGCCCAGGTTGTGGGGATCCTGCACGCCATCGAGCACCAGCAGCAGGGCCGGCTCGGTCAGCCCGTCCAGCACGTCGTCGATCTTGAGATGGCGCTGCTGCGCGCCGACGCGCGCCACCACGCCCTGGTGGCGCACGTGGCCGACCATTCCGTCGAGCCGCCCGCTGTCCAGCAACAGCACGCGCACGCCGTTGCCCTCGGCCAGCCGAGCCAGATCGCGGCCCCGGCCATCCTGGCGGCTCTGGGCAATAAAAACTTCTTTCACCGCGTCCGGGTCCTGGCGCAGTTTGGCATTGACGGCATGGAAGCCGTAGATGAGGCGGGTGTCGTTCATTGATTGAGGGGTCGGCTGCTCGCCGCACCGGGATGAGCGGCACCGCGGGGCGGCCGTTCAAGCGGCATGGGATAAGCGAATGAAGAAGGGGATCCAAGGAGGCCGGATTGTACCGAAGCGTGCAGCGCGCGCCGGCCAGGTACGGATGGAATTCCCGGCAATTGGGCGTCGGCGGGAGGGAATCCGTCCGAACTGGGGCGCCATGCCGGGGAATAGTCGGCCCCCATCCATGGACGGATTTGAGCCC
>JBAWHH010000571.1:0-3276 GCA_049593715.1 Rhodocyclaceae bacterium | reverse complement strand
AGCTACTCACGATCATGAACGCCGTGATCAAAAATAACGCCCCTTGGAACCCGAAAATCGCTTGACGCCAGACACGGTTGCTCTCCCAGCGGGAGAGGGCCGGGGTGAGGGGGAAAAGCGGTGCCGACCCCACATCTGCCGCGCGGGATACCGATCTACGCACCGCGAATCGGTTTTTCCACCGGCAAGCTGGGGACCGTTCTGTGCCCCTCGTCAGCCTTTCCCCCTCACCCTGTCCCTCTCCCGCGAGGGGAGAGGGAACCTGCTTTTGAGCGCGGCGGGGGATGAAACGGTATTGCCTATCTGGCCGTCCTGATATTGGCGCAAAGCCAGATTGAGGGTTGCAGGTTCAATCCTCCTCCCGCAATTCCTCGTCCCGCGCCAGCCGCTCTGCTGCTTCCCGCTCCAGTTGCAGCACCCGTTCCCGGTAGCGCTCGCGCCGTACTTGGGCCGAGGCCTCGTTCACTGCTACTGACTCCTCGCCGAACAGCACCTGGCGCAGAAAGCGGAAACCGAAGGCCATCAATTGGGTGTCGTCGGCCAGGCTGTTGCCCGCTGCCGCCTGGCGGTCCTCTTCGGGCAGGTCGAACAACGCGCTGAAACCTTCGCTGGCGACGAAGGCCCGGAAGCGGTCGATGTCGTAGCAGGCCATGAAGAAGAACTGCAGGCTGCGCGACGAGGGTTTGCCTACCGTGGCGCCGGAGGACTTCTTCTTCAGCACCAGTTGGCGCCAGCCGCGGGCGAGGTCGTCGTACTCCGGCAGGCCCTGTTCGGCGCGGTATTCATCCACCGTCAGTTCCCGCGGTTCCCGGTGCCCGAGGCAGTGTTCCTCTTCCACCAGGGCGTAGGCGTTCTGGTCGAAAGACTCGCCCTGGCGCCGCATCGACAGCAGGGCGATGGGGTAGTAGCGGCAGGCGGTGGGGCGGTCGGCATAGACGCTGCAGCCGGCTTCGGTCATGAAGCTGCAGGCGGTGCCGTCCTCCACCGGCTTGAGCTTCACGCCGGCAATGCCGCCCTGCTCCATCTCGTAGGGAAAGGTGTGCCGGGCCAGGAAATCCGTCGAACTCAGCCCCAGGCGATGCTTGAGCCGCAGGATGTCGTAAGGGGTGAGGCTGATGTCGATGTTGCGGCAGCAGGCGTTGAAGCAGGCGATCTGCGGGTGGCAGCGGAAGCGGATCACTTTCGTGCCGCCGAAAGTGCTCGGCACCACAGGGCTTTCGGGAAATGGCGAGGTGCTGCCCGGGGAATTGGACATTGGGGTGATCTCAGGGGCCGTTCTTGGCAAAAAGGCCGGGCGAGCCAGCGCTCCAATCGCAACGACAGCGCCTGCGCCCGAACAACCGTGAATCCCGCTTCCGCGGGAACGGCGAAACCTTAACACTGAGCGGCGTCTCCGATCCCACATTCAGCCGCTTGCCAAAGTTCGAACACAGCCTCTCAAGGAGGCCACGGGCACGGAAGAAAGGCACTGCAGCCGACGGGAAAGAAGGCGAGAGGAGGAGGGACCCGCTTTCCGCCGGCTGCAGTGGAGGAAACGTCAAAAACGTTGCGGTTCTGGGAGGGCCCGAGGTCTGGCTGACTGGGGCTCCTCCCTATCGGTGCGCCGACGATGAACTCGCCAGCTTTTCAGTGCGCCGCTGCTTTGAACAGCTTGGACTTATCCACCAGATCGGTGTGCTTGCGCTTGAAGCAGGTCCATTGCTTCGACTTCTTGTCGTAGATGGAATTGACGAAACATTTCCAGTTTTCTTCGTCGATGAAGTTCTTGTCCATCCGGTAGTAGAAGCCCGGATAGCGGCTTTCACGGCGGAACAGGATGTGCTTCATGTGGGCTTCGGCGGTGATGATGCGGTGGTAGTTTTCCCAGGCCCGCAGCAGTTCGTGCAGATCCTTGGCGCGCATCTTGGCAGCGTCTTCCTTGAGCATGTCGAGCTTCTCGCCAGCCACCGTGAGCATGTGCTCGTTGGTGGTGTAGTAGGTCGCCACCCCCGCGACGTACTCGTCCATGATCTTCTGCAGACGGAACTGCAGCATCTTGGGCGTGATGTAGTGGGGGTTGACGTCGATGGCGGTGGTGTAGTCCTTGTGCTCCAGGAAAGTGCGCACCGGCTTGTAGATCTCTTCCGCCAGCGTCGCCGGATCGGTATCCAGTTCCGGCTTCCAGTCCTTGTTGTCCAGGGCGAACTTGACCATGGCTTGGGAGGCGAGGCGCCCTTCCGTGTGGGAACCCGAAGAGAACTTATGGCCCGAGGCGCCCACGCCGTCACCGGCCGTGAACAAGCCTTTCACCGTGGTCATGGAGCGGTAGCCCCAGTTCCAGCCTTTCGGCAGGTGGGCCGGCACCTCGTACTCTTCCACCGTCGGCGCGCCGAGATCTTCCGGCCCGGAGACCCAGATGCCGCAGCAGCCGGAGTGGGAACCCAGCAAGTACGGTTCCGTGGGCATCAGCTCGGAGTTTTTCTTCTCCGGTTCCACGTTCTCGCCCACCCAGATGCCGCACTGGCCGATACACATGTCGAGGAAGTCTTCCCAGGCTTCGGCTTCGAGATGCTTCACTTCCTTCGGCGTGAGGGTTTCGCGCAGTTTGCCCAGCGCGGTCACCGTATCCATGTAGATCGGGCCGCGGCCTTCCTTCATTTCCTTGAGCATGAGGTGGTTGCGCAGGCAGGACGCCGGCACCGCCGCCTGGCCATAGGGCGGGTAGTCGTTCAGCAACTCCTTGTTGCGGGTCATATAGTCTTCGCCATAGGCATTGGTGGCCTTGGCCTTGAAGAGCAGGAACCACGCGCCCACCGGACCGTAGCCATCCTTGAAGCGGGCGGGAACGAAGCGGTTTTCCATCATCGTCAGCTCCGCGCCCGCCTCCGCCGCCATGGCGTAGGTCGAGCCCGCGTTCCACACCGGATACCAGGCGCGGCCCGTGCCCTCGCCCACCGAGCGCGGCCGGAACAGGTTCACGCAACCGCCCGCGGCCAGCAGGACGGCCTTGGCCTTGTAGACGTAGATCTTGTTGTCGCGGGTGGAGAAACCGACCGCCCCCGCGATGCGCGAAGGATCGTTCTTGTCGTTCACCAGCTTGACGATGAATACCCGCTCCTGGATGCGGTCCAGCCCGAGGGCCTTCTTGGCCGCTTCCGCCACGATCCATTTGTAGGATTCGCCGTTGATCATGATCTGCCACTTGCCGGAACGCACCGGCTTGCCGCCGTCCTTGAGCGCCGGCAGGCCTTCGCGCAGGGATTCGGCGCCGTCGTGGCGCACGCCATCGGCGTCGGT
>JBAWHH010000570.1:0-8882 GCA_049593715.1 Rhodocyclaceae bacterium | reverse complement strand
CCCCCGTACCATGGCGCTGCAGGCTGAACAGAAAAACGATGACGCCCAAGGCAAGCGGAACCACCCAACGCTCGAAGTCGGGCGTCGCCACCGAAATCCCCTCCACCGCCGAGAGCACGGAAATGGCCGGGGTGATGACCGCATCGCCGAAGAACAGCGAGGCGGCGAAGATGGCCACGATCGCGGTGAGCCAGCGCACCCGCTCGCTGCCGCGGGTGAGACGCCCCGCATAGGCGAGCAACGCCAGCACGCCGCCTTCGCCCTTGTTGTCGAAACGCAGCACGAAAAGCAGGTACTTGAGCGTGACGATCAGCGTCACCGACCAGAAGATCATCGACAGCACCCCCAGCACATTCGCCTCCGTGAGTGCCAGCGGGTGGTGGCCGCCGAAAGCCTCCTTGAAGGCATAGAGCGGAGAAGTGCCGATATCGCCGAAGACGACGCCGAGCGCGCCAAGCGTTAGCAGGGCGAGGCGCCTGCTCTTCGCGGCGGAGCGCCGGTCGGCTCGGGAAGGCTGATGGTTGGACGTACGCACCTGGACTGGACCGGGCAAGGACAGACGGCTATCGCTGCCCCAAAGACAAAGCCGCGGGTAACTCAGTGCCCCTGCCGGTGACGGGACTCCGCATCATGGACCCAACCCGCCCGCCGCCCGCCCCGGGAACGAAAAGGCAAGGCAGCGCAGGCGCCCACTTGCCGCCAGCCGGGCATTGCGGTTCCGTCATTCGCCAATCGCCTCAAGAAATTGCTCAGCCGGATGATACCCCGGTGCCCGCCAAGGCAACGTTGCGACAAGGTTCCCGCGCACCGGCACACTTTTCTTTTGCGTGCTGTGAAACCGATGCCCCCGACCGAGCGTACTAACCGGAGAAGGGATGCGCATGAAGCAACGGCTCCGGTCCGGCGGCGCTTTCGAGGCTGGTTCCGCTGCCGGAGATGCCCTCCGCGGATGCAGGGCCGCGGGCTCGAACGGCTACGAGCCGGCGATCGAGCCCGCGATGCGACAAGTCCAAGCGACAGGAAAACCAATCGTGACCGGGCCGGCCGGGGTGCCGAAGTTTCGCCCCGCCGCTCGGCAGCAGGAGCAAGGTGAAGCCATGAACTTAAAGACTCAGTTGACCGCTTGCAAGGTTAGCGAACCGCTCGTGGAAACTGCAAATCGCCACTTCCAGGCCGATCCTGCATCCCCCCGGAAAACCTGGCCGACCGATTCCCTTCTGCACGTAGGCATTTCCGATTGCCAAGGGGCGAACCCGGGATATCGCCCCCAGGCAGCGTGGCTCTTTTCCGGCCACACCAACCACGTCACCGGCGCAACGCAGTAGGCCGATGACGGCATGGCTATATCCCGAAATCCGCCGCGGCGGCCACCCACGACAAGTTGGCGTTGTTCCATAAAGCCAATGGGCCGCCAGGCAATGCTTTTCCATCCAACCCCAGGAGTCAAAAACATGCGTACTCAAACCCGAGCCTTTTCCCGGCTTCTCACCGCCGCAGTTCTGACCATCGGTGCCACGCTTCCCATCGGAGCCGGGGCCGCAGGCGCAGGCGTCGCCACCCAGACGAACATGCTGGACGTTCCGTTCTATCTGCTGACAGGCAGCCTTTCCCTATCGTCCGGCGCGACTGTCCAGCAGGAGTCCGGCAGCGCCGTGGCGGGAAGAACCAGCGCCCTCGACATTCCGTTCTATCTGTTGCCCGACACGACGCCGGCAACGCCGGGCCCGCGCGCCAGGGCGGAGGGGCGAGAAGTCGTCAACGCGACCAATATGCTTGAGATCCCGCCCTATCTCCGGCAAAGCATGTAGCGCTGACACGCCGGCCAAGCCGCCGGGCTTGCGTCGGCTGACCGTCGCCCGGCCCCCGGCGAGCCCATGAAGGCCCGCGGGAAGAGCCGGGCGCATCCCATGCCGGCACCGGAAGCGACATCCGCGCAGCGACTGGCGGGGCAAAAGCGAACGCGCAACGTCGCCGGCCGTCAGCGTTGCCGGCGCTTCTCCTGCTGCCAGGGTTAGGGATCGACCTTTGCGCCTTCGCTGCGGCAACCCGCTGCGCCCGGGCTGGTGCTCGACCTCACCGTCCGCAGCGTCCCGGCAACCCATACCGGATACGTCGCCACTTTGCCGGGTATCGGCCCCTCCGCCAGGACGTGGATGAGTTGATTGGACGGCGGCGGCCCATGGATGCAGGCGCCGACGTACGGAACCAGCAGGAATTCGATGCCCCCCTCCGTCCTGCGCTCCAGCGTGACGACGAAACCGGGGATCTTCACGCGTGCCGTCGATCGCCTGCACCACCGGCGCCGAGTCCAGTTCGGCGCGCAGTTGGGCCAGCGCCTCCATGGCGCACGGGTCGCTGTCCTTCAGATCCGCCTCCATCCTGGCTAGGGCGGTACGCTATTTGTCGGTGCGCGGCGCGTGCTCGAAGCCCACACGGTTGTCCAGTGGGCTTTCGACGTTGATTGCCAAGGCGCCGCCGTCCGAGGCCACATCCAGTTTGGCGACGCCATGCTCGTGGGCGTGCTGCGCCACCGCCAGCACCGGCGCGGCCAGCGGTGACAGCAAACAAGAGGTAGCGGATCATGACAGGCTCTCCCCACATCAAACCGCAATATACGCAACTTTGTTGCATTTAGAATGATGGCCTGGCAAGCTTTCTTCAGCACCGGCACAAGACGATGACCACGCCCTCCGAGATCCCCGAACTGATCAGCGCCCGCGGCGGCCGGGTAACCCGTACGCGCACCGCGGTGCTGGAGATCCTGCGCGCAGCCGACCATGCGCTGACTCATGACGAAATCGGCGCGCAACTGAGCGCCCAGGGCATCGCCCACGATCGGGTCACCCTGTATCGCAATCTGGACTGGCTGGTGGACAAAGGTTTGGCTCATCGCGTGGCCGGAACGGATCGCGTCGGCCGGTTCAACGCCGCGGCGGACGAAGCGCACGGCCATGCCCACTTCCATTGCGCAAGCTGCAACGCGGTGTTTTGCCTGGAAGCGCTGCAGCCCGCCGTCGCCGCTACCCTTCCCGCTGGATTCCAGCTCGATCACGCCGAACTGACGCTGCACGGCCGCTGCCCAAACTGCCGCTGAGAGGGCCGCGGGGAGCGGGTTGGGATCCCGCCCGAGTCCCGCTTGCCAATAACGCAACACTGTTGCACTATTGGCTTCCCGTTCCACCCCTATCCCGGCTTTTCCCGATGACCCGCCCCCTGCTCTCCCGCTTCGGCGACCGCGCCCCCGACTCCCCTCTGTGCGCCGGTGCGGCCCATCGGCTCGCCCTGGCCGGCCTGCTGCTGATGCTGATGTGGGCGGCAGTGATCTGGGCGATCGCGTAGCGGCGATGGGACAAGCTTCGCTGCGATTCGACAACCTCACCCTGGGTTACGACCGCCACCCGGTGGTGCACCATCTCTGCGGGGAAATCGCGCCCGGCACCCTGCTTGCGCTGGTGGGGCCCAACGGAGCCGGCAAATCCACCCTGCTCAAGGCCATCGCTGGAGAGATCGCGCCGATGGAAGGCGCGCTGCGCATCGCCGGACTGGCGCGCCACGACATCGCCTACCTGCCGCAGCAGTCGGCACTGGACGCGAGTTTTCCCATCGCGGTATTCGATCTGGTGGCGATGGGCCTGTGGCGGCGCATCGGCCCGTTTCGCGCCCTCGGCCGGGGCGGACGCGAGGCCGTCGCAAAGGCACTGGCGGCGGTCGGTCTGAGCGGCTTCGAGCGCCGTCCCATCGGATCGCTGTCGGGCGGCCAGTTGCAGCGCGCCCGCTTCGCCCGCCTTCTGCTGCAAGACGCCGCCCTGATCCTGCTCGACGAACCCTATACGGCGATCGACGCGCGCACCGTCAGCGATCTGGCAAACCTTGTCAGCCGCTGGCATGGCGAAGGCCGGACCGTCATCGCCGTGCTCCACGACCTGGACCACGTACGCCAACACTACCCGGAGACTCTGCTGCTGGCCCGCGAACCGATCGGCCGCGGACCCACCGCGCACGTGTTGTCGGCCGAAAGCCTGCTCCGCGCGCGCCAGCGTGCTGAGTCTTTCGACGATGATGCAACGGTGTGTGACCGGGCGGCGGCATGATCGGCGACTTTCTCGTCGCTCCGTTCACCGAGTTCGGTTTCATGCGCCGGGCGCTGGCGGGCTGTTTGGCACTCTCGCTGGGCGCCACCCCGGTGGGCGTGTTCCTGATGCTGCGGCGCATGAGCCTGGCCGGCGATGCCATCGCCCACGCCATTCTGCCCGGCGCGGCAGTCGGTTATCTGCTGGTCGGCCTGTCGTTGCCGGCGATGACCGCCGGCGGCGTGGTGGTCGGCCTCGCCGTCGCGCTGGCCGCCGGCGGCATCGCCCGTTCCACTCTGCTGCGGGAAGATGCGACGCTGGCCACTTTCTATCTCATCTCGCTGGCTGCCGGGGTGATGATCGTATCGCTGCGCGGCAGCAGCGTGGATCTGCTGCACGTGCTGTTCGGCACGGTGCTCGCCCTGGACGATGGCGCGCTGCAGTTGCTCGCGTCAATCACCACGGTGACGCTGCTCGGGCTGGCCCTCGGCTACCGCGCCCTGGTGATGGAATGCTGCGACGCCGCTTTCCTGCGGAGCGTCGGCCGCTCCAGCGCGCCGGTGCATTTTGGCTTCATGGCGCTGGTGGTGCTGAATCTGGTAGCCGGATTCCACGCCCTGGGCACCCTGATGGCGGTGGGCATCATGATCCTGCCGGCCGCCGCGGCGCGCCTGTGGGTGCGCGATATCTCCCGCTTGATCCCGCTGGCGATGTTCATCGCCTTCGCCGGCTCCGCCGCCGGGCTGCTGCTGTCCTTCCATGGTGGGCTTCCCGCCGGGCCGGCCATCGTGCTCACGCTGGGGGGCCTGTACCTCCTTTCACTGATTGCGGGCCGAGATGGGCTGCTGGTGCGCCATATTCGCCCGCGCTGGCACTACTCGTCCTGACAAAAACCAAAATGAAAACGCCGCCCCGCCGCCGAATCCTGATCGCCTTGTTCGCCTTCGCCGTGCTCGGATTCATCCGCCCTAGCCATGCTGCCGAGCCGCTCGACGTCGTTGCCACGTTCAGCATCCTCGGCGACATCACCCGGGAAGTGGGCGGCGGACGGGTCCGGGTGCACGCCCTGGTGGGGGCCAACGGCGACGCCCACGTCTACCAACCCACGCCGGCCGATGCGAAACGGCTGGCGCAGGCGCGGGTGGTGGTGACCAACGGTCTGGCTTTCGAAGGCTGGATGGACCGGCTGGTAAAAGCAGCGGGCTACCGCGGCGCCGTGGTGGTGGCCAGCCGCGGCGTGCCGGCGCTCAAGATGCGCCACGCCGGCAGCAACGCTGACGAGCGCCACGGCGATGCCGATCCCCACGCCTGGCAGGATGTGGCCAACGTCCGCCGCTACGCGGAAAACATCGCCGCGGCTCTGACCATGGCGGACCCGGACGGCGCGGCCACCTATCGCGCCAATGCCGCCGCCTACCTGGCCCGCCTCGACGCGCTGGAAACCGAGATCCGCACCGCAGTGCGCGGCATTGCGCCGCAGCGCCGCAAGGTAGTGACTTCCCACGACGCTTTCGGCTATTTCGCCCGCGCTTACGGCCTGCAGTTCATCGCACCGGTGGGCGTGACGACGGACGCGGAAGCTTCCGCTGCCGACGTGGCGAAACTGATCCGCCAGATCCGGCAGGAGCGGATCCCCGCGGTGTTCGTCGAGAACATTTCCGACCCGCGCCTGCTGCAGCGGGTGAAGGCCGAAACCGGCGCCAAGATCGGCGGCACGCTCTACTCGGATACCCTGTCCCCCGCCGGCGGTCCGGCCGCCACTTACCTGGACATGATGCGCCACAACCTGCGCACCCTCGCCGCGGCCCTTGCGCCGTGAAACCGCATCGGAGGACATGGCCATGGATCTGATCCCCGTCACCATCCTTACCGGCTTCCCCGGCAGCGGCAAGACCACGCTGCTCAATCGGATTCTGCGCGAGCCCCATGGCCAGCGCATCGCGGTGATCGAAAACGAATTCGGCGAGGCCGGCGTCGACAATGACCGGCTCGCCGCGGACCGCGAAGAGACTTCCGTGGCGAAGAACAACGGCGGCATTTGCTGCACCGTGCGCAGCGACCTGGTGCGCATTCTGGGCTAACTCGCCGAGAAGCGGCGCGAAGGCGGCATCGCTTTCGAGTGATCGTTGAAACCACTGGGCTGGCCGATCCCGCGCCGGTGGCGCAGACGGCTTTCGTGGAAGACGGGCAGTAGGAGAGCACCGTGAAAAGATCGCCCTGAACACCATCAACTGCAAGGTGCGAGCGAACGACCTGGCGATGAGAGCAGTCCAACGCATGTGCCTACAGACGGGCGGGGGGCGAAGAACTGGGAGTGCCCAACGCCCATCAGGTTTTGCTGCAGGTACGGAGGTGAAGCCATGCAACGGTCAGCCCCAACTCGTGCGAGACGCTTGTGCAATGCGTGGGCATCGGTACGGCCGGTCTCTCCGGCCAGCAATACTTCGCCGCCGGCGTCATCGGCACCCTCCTTCGACCTATCCGCCAGGAGTGCCCGAAAAGAGAGGGCTGTGCTGACGAAACGCGTTTCCTCTTGCCGAATGGGCGAAACCCGGGATTTCGCCCCGTTGTCGGTGAGGCTTTCCCCGCTCGCCGAACACGCTACCGGTGCCAATCTGGACGCCGATGGCGGCTCGACCCTAAATCCCGGAATCTGCCACGACGGCCCCCACGAAGATCTGGCGTCATTTCTGAGAACAAATCGGCCGCCTGGCATCCCTTGCCATCCAACCCCAGGAGACAATGACATGCGTACTCATAGCCAATTCATCCCGCGGCTTTTCGCCGCAGCGGCTCTTTCCATAGGTGCCACAGTTCCCCTTGGAGCTGCGGCGGGCGGCGTCGGCGCGGGTGTCGCCAGCCAGACCAATGTTCTGGATATGCCCTTCTACCTGCAGGCCGGCAGTCTTGCACTGTCAACGGACGCGGTGGTTCAAAGGGATTCCGGGCGAGAAGTCGCGGCAAAAACCAATGCCCTCGACATCCCGTTCTACCTCTTGCCCGACACGAGCCCGGCGACATCAGGGCCTCGCGCCAAGGCCGAGGGGAGAGAAGTCGCCAGCACAACCTACATGCTGGAGATACCCCAGTATCTGCGCCCAGGCAAGTAACGGTTTGCAGCCAAACGGGTAAGCGCCGGGCCGGCGCCGGCCGCATTTGCCGGTGCATCCTGCGGGGCCATGGCGGCCTTGCAGGAAAGCCGGCGCGCAATGCTGGGCAGTGGGAGGCCCGGAGGATCTTGATCGTCGAACGCCAACACGAGAACGCCGGCTTGCCATAGGTAAGGGGAATGGTGAGCATCGCCGATGGCCGCGAAGCGAGAGAATCGATACCATTCCCGGAAGCGGGCATTCCCGGCTTTCTGCGCCGAGGTATTCCATCTGACCTAGGGGACAGCGAGTTCGTCTGCGGTGGGAACCCGGACACATGAAAGCCCATAATGTGTAGCCCAATTGGCTCCATCGCCACATCAACGCATGCCCTGGTTCCCCGTCATCGCAGAAGAACTCGCCGCCGCCGAGGTCCGGCTCGGCAACACATTGCCACGGCGCTACAAGGAACTGCTCTTGGACCCGCGCATCGTCGGGATGCTGTCGCACCGCGCGGTCGGCGCGTTGTCCCCCGACTTGACGATGCAGCTTTTCGTCGAGATCACCGCGCAGTTTCGCCGAACCGTGCCAGGGTTCCCCGCGGATGGCGTTGTTGCGACGTTTCCCGAAGGACGGTACGTGCGCTTCTGGCTGCCGGATCCCAAGCAGCCCGGCACGCTGGGGGAGACCATCTACAGTTGGGATACCCAATTGCACCGGAAGAGCCGGGACTGCACCAGCGAACGCTGGGTGCAGTCGATGATCGAGGTGCTCTACCAGACGGAACCAGATTTCCTCGCCGCAGTGGGTTATCCCCCGCCGGCAATTGAGCCCCCCGCGCCGCTGCTTCGACCGCGGAAATGTGACGAGCGGCTGTCGGCTTTGCTCGCTTTGCGGGGTGACGACGCACGGGCGGCGCTGGCGAACGTCCCGGAACCCTGGATCCCCTGCGCGCGTATCGCCGTCAGTGGCCGCTATCTCGTCCCCTGCGACCTCGGGCAGTTGCCGCAGCCATCGACGTGGGCGTTGAAGGTCGAGCCAGGCGCATACGAGGCCAAGGTCAGCTCGGTTATGTCGGCGCGCGGCGACTGGCCCGTGATAACCGCCCTGCGCGTGGTTCGTGATGGATGCGCGATCAGCGAGGCACGGCAGGTTTCATCGATCGACGTCGATGCGGCTGCGCTGGCGATTTACGACCGGCAGCCTTTCCAGCGGAGTTTCCGCATCGAAGAGCGCGACGGGTTCATCGACGAACTGATGGCATTGACGGAACGCCCCTGCGTCGCCCTCGTCGGCCGGTCAGTCGAAACTCTGGTCGTGCCGACCGGAGAAGGCGACGGCCGCTACCCGATCTTTGAACTTCGCAGCGGAGCGGCCGTAGTCGGCTTGCAGGCAGAATTCTATTGACCCGATCCAGGCGGGAAAGCCAGTCGCAAGGACATTTCAAGACATGGAAACGACCCACATCTCCGACCTCCTGCAACTGCGGCGCCATCACCGCCCCGGAGAGCAGCCGTCCTGGCATGCGCGGCTGGTGCAGACGGAGTTGAACGGCGGCAAGATCACGGCAGCGCAAATCGACCAGCTCAGCCAATTGCCGCAGGCGACGGCCCTGACGATCAGCGGCCTGGAGCAGAAGACGCTCGAACACTTGGTCAAGCACTTCGGGGCCCAATTCACGGCGCTGCACTTCTGGAAATGCCCGCGCATCGCCGAACTTGCG
>JBAWHH010000569.1:0-2298 GCA_049593715.1 Rhodocyclaceae bacterium | reverse complement strand
TCCCCCGCTTTGAGCGCTTTGGCGATCTCCAGCAACTCGGTCTTGATGCTTTCGTTGCCGCCCACCGCGTCCAGCCCGTAGCTGGGCTCGATGAACTCGATCAGTCCCGCACATTCCTTCTCGATCAGCTCGCGTTTGCGCCGACGCACCACGTCAAGCATTTCGGCGTAGGGGTCTTCCTCGCGGGGCAAGGGCTTGGTGGGGTCCACCAGATGACGGATCTCATCCGGAGTCATTCCGGCGGTGATCGTCGCCAGCTTTTCTGCCCGTTCCGGTGCGTTGGGCGAGCCGCGCAACAACTCCGCGATCAGTTGCCGACGATCACTTTCGGATGGCCCCTGGGCGCCGTTGCCCGCCACGATGGCCCCGAGCTGGACCGCCCGCAGTCCGGCCGTGTGTTCAGCCAAACGCGCCACCTGCTCTTCCGGCATGGAAGGCGCGTAGTGGCGGATGGCCAGCTCCCGGGCGTTACGGTCCGGTATCCCCACCTCGACGGCGGCGACTTTCGGGCTGGTAAGGATGGCCTGGTTGATCTCTCCCAGGGTCTCGGTCAACAAGATGATCACGTTGTCCCCAGACGCCAGTTCCTCGTCCAGCGACCAGCGGTGCAACGTGGTGAAGGCGATGCGGTCGTCCACCGACAGGAAACTACCTTCTCCGCCGGGAAAAACGGTGCCCGCGTAGGGAAAAACCACCGCGTTCGACGGCTGCTCCCGCAGGCGGCGCTCCACCGATTCGAAGATGCCCGGCAGGCCCTTGCCTTCCAGGTAGGCGAACAGTTCGCTTTTTTCCTGCGTTGTTCCGCCTTGCAGATAGCGCACGCCGCGGGCGAGGCTGATTTCGAGGATGCGCTGCTTATTGTCTTTGAGCAGCACCTCGCTGAGGAAATCGACCATGGCGTAGGTCTTGCCCTCCACCACGTAGCGGTCGAACACGTTCCGGTAGAGCACGAACACCGACGCTTCGCCGGCCAGATACTTCTGCCGCAAGGTCTCCGCCCAAACTGGCAGAGCCGGCCGCCGCGCCAGATTGCTGGTGGTCTCCATCCGGCGCACTTACATCGACTTGCCGCTGCCCGCCCCGGCCGCCTGCGCCGCACGGGCCCGCTTCATCTCCTCCAGTTGCTGCTTGGCGGTGACCGCGCCACTGCTCTGGCGCAGTTTCGCCAGGCGCACGTCTACGTCAGACTCGCGCAGCTCAGTGCCCAGATTGGCCTCGGCCACCGTCGTCTTGATGTGATCGCGCACATTCTCGAGCGCCCGCACTTCCGCATCTACCGACAACCCTTCGAGCTGTCCCTGGATCTTGATGCGCGCCTGGGCGCTCTGCATTTGAGCCAGCATGCGATCCTTTTCCGCCTTGAGATTGTCGATTTCGCTCTTCACCTGCAGCAATGAGGACTTGGCGTCGTCGGCATCCTTCTTCGCCGTTTCCATGTCGACGCGCAAGGCAGCAACGCTGCTCTGCAGGGCGTTCTTTTTCTGGATCAGCACCACCGCCAGATCATCCTGGCTCGATGCCAGCGCACCTTCCAGATCCGCCGCAATCGCCGCGAGATCTCGCTCTTCGGCGGTCAGGCGCGTTTCAATGTCCTGTCTGCGCCGAATGATGGCCGCCGTAGCGGTCTTAAGGCGATCGTATTTTTCGATCATCTTGTCGATGGCGTTCTGGTAAGCGATCTCGGGATGCCGCTTCTCGACATCCGTGATCCACAACGAAACGAATCCACTCCAAAGGTTGGAAAGGCGGGCAATCAGATTGACGCTCATGTCGGGAAGTCTCCTCTTGGGGGTCTCAGTTCACGGGCCAGCCGGTTGCGCCGGCCCGAAGCAATCGGGGGGTTGTGCAGTTCGTCAGCATCTTCAAGCCGTCTCCCGCCGAACCGGCTGGAGCTTTCGCGTCTCGGCTTGGCGCTGCTGCAGGCGGGCGGAGAAATCCGGTACCGATTCGCCGAGTTCGCCGGCGAGTTCCGCCTCCACATCTTCTTCCAGGCGCAGGCGGGCGATAGCATCTTCCAGCCGCGAGCCGACGTCGGAAGAAGTCGGCGCCGTGACGATCGTCTGGTAAATCTCTTCCATCTGGTCGGGCATAGAAACCAACGCCGCTTCGAGCGCTGTCTTGCGGCTGAGCATGCGCCGGTGGCGCCCCACGAGGCCGGCGTACTCGGCTCGTGCCTTCTGCAACTGGCGCAAGTCCATGCCGGCTTTCGCCTCCCCCAGATCCCGATCGATCGTTTCCAGGCGGCGCTCGATCTCGCGCAGATCTACTGCCGCCGACCGGTCGTCGATAACCAGTATG
>JBAWHH010000568.1:0-12920 GCA_049593715.1 Rhodocyclaceae bacterium | reverse complement strand
CCAGTGAGCGGGAGGTGCTGCGCCTCGCCTACGCCCATGTGCTGGGCTGATGGTGGGGTTGCGGCGTTCCCAGCGGGCAGCGGCGGCGACCTCCATGGCCTCTGGCTTCCATATACAAAGCCTGGCTTTTGACTTAATATTTTTCCACTTGCAGAAAGTGGACCACGGCGGCGAGAGCCGCCGTGTGCTTTTTTTGGCTCGCGGAGACGAGTGTTGCCATGCCGCATCTAATGAATACCTACAATCGGCTGCCGGTGGCTTTTACCCACGGGGAAGGTTCGTGGCTCTACGATGCCCATGGCCGGCGCTATCTGGACGCGCTGGCGGGCATTGCCGTTTCTACCCTCGGCCACGGTCATCCGCGCCTGACGCGCGCGCTGTCCGATCAGGTCGCGCGGCTGATCCATACCTCCAACCTGTACCAGATTCACGAGCAGGAAGCGCTGTCGGACCAGTTGGCCGACATCTCCGGCATGGACGAGGTGTTCTTCTGCAATAGCGGCTGCGAGGCGAATGAAGCCGCCATCAAACTGGCGCGGCTCTACGGCCACGGCAAAGGCGTGGATCTGCCCAGTATCGTGGTGATGGAGAAATCCTTCCACGGCCGCACTCTGGCCACGCTGTCCGCCACCGGCAACCGCAAGGTGCAGGCAGGTTTCGAGCCTCTCGTGGGCGGTTTCGTGCGGGTGCCATTCAACGACCTGGAGGCAATCCGCCGCGTCGCGGATACCAATCCTAACGTGGTCGCCGTGCTGTTCGAGGTGATCCAGGGCGAAGGTGGCATCAATCTGGTTTCCCCCGCATTCCTGGAAGGTTTGCGCCAGCTCTGCGACGAGCGCGAGTGGCTGATGATGTGTGACGAGGTGCAGTGCGGCACCGGCCGTACCGGCCGCTGGTTCGGCTACCAGAGCGCAAAGGTCCTGCCGGATGTGATGACCCTGGCCAAGGGGCTGGGATCGGGCGTGCCCATCGGCGCCTGCCTGACCGCGGGCCGCGCCGCCGGTGTGTTCAAGCCGGGCAATCACGGCTCCACTTTCGGCGGCAATCCGCTCGCTTGCACGGCTGCCCTGACGACCCTGGCGGTGATCCAGGAGGATGGCCTGTTGCGGCGCGCCAGCCAGCTCGGGGAGACACTACGCGCGGCGCTAAGTGCCGCGCTGGACGGCATACCTGGCGTGGTAGACGTCCGGGGCGATGGCCTGATGATCGGCATCCAACTCGACCGCCCCTGCGCTGGCCTGGTGGAGCGGGCGTTGCACAACGGACTGCTGATCAACGTGACGGCGGAATCGGTGGTGCGCCTGTTGCCGCCCCTGACATTCACGGACGCGGACGCCGAACGGCTGGTCGCCGAGTTGTCCCCCTTGATCCGCGAATTCCTCGCCGCCTGACCAACCCGCCGTGGCTGCCCCCAGACACTTTCTGCAGTTCAAGGACCTGAGTCGGCGGGAACTGGAACAACTGTTCGAGCGAACACGGCTGATCAAGGATCGCTACAAGCGCTACGAGCGCTACTGGCCTTTGTCGGACCGCACACTAGTGATGATCTTCGAGAAGGCGAGCACGCGCACGCGGCTGTCGTTCGAGGCGGGCATACAGCAGTTGGGCGGGTTCGGCATCTACCTCAATACCCGCGATTCGCAGTTGGGGCGGGGCGAGCCGGTGGAGGATGCGGCCCAGGTGATCTCGCGCATGTGCGACATCGTGATGATCCGCACTTTCGAGCAGGAGATCATCGAGCGTTTCGCAGCAAATTCGCGCGTGCCGGTGATCAACGGGCTAACCAACGAATACCACCCCTGCCAGATCCTGGCGGATATCTACACCTACATCGAGCACCGCGGCCCCATTCAGGGCAAGACCGTGGCCTGGATAGGCGACTCGAACAACGTCTGCAACACCTGGCTGCAGGCAGCGGAAGTGCTGGATTTCAATGTCCACGTTTCCACACCGCCGGGGTACGAAGTGGAACCCGAGCGTGCGGGACTGTATGGCACCGATCATTTCGAGCAGTTCGCCGATCCGCTGGACGCCTGCAAAGACGCCGATCTGGTGACCACGGACGTGTGGACCTCGATGGGCTACGAGGCGGAAAACGAGCAGCGGTGCAAAGCCTTTGCCGACTGGTGCGTGGATGAGGATCTGATGCGCGCGGCGGGGCTCGACGCGCTTTTCATGCATTGCCTGCCCGCCCACCGCGGCGAGGAAGTCACCGCAGAGGTAATTGACGGGCCCCAGAGCGTGGTGTGGGACGAAGCCGAAAACCGGCTGCACGCGCAGAAGGCGCTGATGGAGTATTTGTTGTTGGGAACGGTAAGGGACTGATGGATCAATTGGGAACAGCGTTATGAGCGACATCAAGAAAGCGGTTCTGGCCTATTCGGGCGGCTTGGACACCTCGGTCATTCTCAAGTGGCTGCAGGATACCTATGGCTGCGAAGTCGTGACCTTTACGGCCGACATCGGGCAAGGCGAAGAACTGGAGCCGGCGCGGCAGAAGGCGATCAAGTTCGGCATCAAGCCGGAGCACATCTACATCGACGATCTGCGCGAAGAGTTCGTACGCGATTTCGTTTTCCCGATGTTCCGCGCCAATGCCATCTATGAGGGCGAGTACCTGCTCGGCACCTCCATCGCACGCCCGCTGATCGCCAAGCGGCAAATCGAGATTGCCCGCGAGACGGGCGCCGATGCCGTATCCCACGGCGCGACGGGCAAAGGCAATGATCAGGTCCGATTCGAACTCGGCTATTACGCCCTGGAACCCAACATCACCATCATTGCGCCGTGGCGCGAATGGGATCTGCTGTCGCGGGAAAAGCTGCTGGCGTTTGCCGAGAAGCACGGCATCCCCGTGGAGATGAAACACCGCGCGGGGGGCAGCCCGTATTCGATGGACGCCAACCTGCTTCATATCTCCTACGAAGGCCGGGTTCTGGAAGATCCGGCGCGGGAACCTGAAGAAGACATGTGGCGCTGGACCGTCTCGCCGGAGGCGGCGCCCGATGCCCCGGAGTACGTGGACCTTGCCTACGAGGCGGGCGATATCGTCGGCATCAACGGCACGGCCATGTCGCCGGCCCAGGTGCTGGCGGAATTGAACCGGCTCGGCGGCAAACACGGCATTGGCCGGCTGGACCTCGTCGAGAACCGTTACGTCGGCATGAAGTCGCGCGGCTGCTACGAAACGCCGGGCGGCACCATCATGCTCCGCGCCCATCGCGCCATCGAATCCGTGTGCCTGGATCGGGAAGTGGCCCATCTCAAGGACGACCTGATGCCGCGCTACGCGGCGCTGATCTACAACGGCTACTGGTGGGCGCCGGAGCGCAAGGCACTGCAGGTGCTGATTGACCACACGCAGCAGCAGGTCAATGGCTGGGTGCGCCTGAAGCTCTACAAAGGCAATGTCGTCGTGGTCGGCCGCGATTCCAAGACCAATTCCCTGTTCGACCCGACCATCGCCACTTTCGAGGACGATGCCGGCGCCTACAACCAGGCCGACGCGGCAGGTTTCATCCGTCTCAACGCGCTGCGCATGCGCATCGCCGCCAATCTGGAACGCAAGAAAGTTTGAAAATGTCCCAATTCGACAATGTCTCGGTCCTCAAGAAGGCCAACGTCTATTTCGACGGCAAGTGCGTCAGCCACACGGTCTTGTTCGCTGACGGTTCGCGCAAGAGCATCGGCGTGATCTTCCCGTCGACCTTGACCTTCAACACCGCGGCCCCCGAAGTCATGGAAATCAACGGCGGGTCTTGCCGTGTGCGCATCGCCGGCCAGGCCGAATGGAAGAATTTCGGCGCCGGCGAGAGCTTCTCCGTTCCCGCCAACGCAAGTTTCGATATCGAGACCCTACAAACCCTGGACTACGTCTGCCATTTCGGCTGATTTCCCGCTGCGCTCTCAGTTCAGCATCTCTCCCGGGAGTGACCCATGCCATCTTTCGACATCGTCTCCGAAGTGGATCAGGTCGAACTGCATAACGCCGTCGACCAGGCAAACAAGGAAATCACCAACCGCTTCGACTTCAAAGGCTCCGACGCTCGGGTCGATCTCGGCGACAAACTGCTCACCCTATACGCCGACGACGAATTCAAGATCGGCCAGGTCTACGACGTGCTCACCGCCAAGTTCGCCAAGCGGAACGTGGACGTGCGTTGCCTAGAGCGGGGCAAGCTGGAAAAAGTGAGCGGCAACAAGGCCAAGGAAGAGATCAAGGTCAAGGTCGGCATCGAGACCGAACTGGGTAAAAAGATCGTCCGGCTGATTAAGGACGGCAAGCTCAAGGTCCAGGCCAACATCCAGGGCGACACAGTGCGGGTTTCCGGCGCCAAGCGCGACGTGCTGCAGGAAGCCATCGCCCTGGTGCGCAAGTCCATCACCGACGTGCCGCTGCAGTACCAGAACTTCAGGGACTGATTCCCACTGCCCCGGCCGCGGCGCCGGGGCATCCCTCAGCTTCGCTCCAGCCCGGCAATCCACCGCTCGTAGAGCGGGTTTGCCGCCCGATGCAAGCGGGCGATGCGGCCGTGGATGTCCTCATACATTTCTTCCGGCGTCTGCACCGAAGGCTCCGGATTGTCCCGCACCTCATCCGCCCACTGGCGGTTCCACAATCGGATCATCGATTCCGTCATTTCGACGTGGCACTGGAGCGCAAGATGTTTGCCCAGGGCGAACGCCTGGTTCGAGCAATAGCGGCTGGACAAAAGCGGAACCGCGCCTTCCGGCATGGCGAATGTTTCGCCATGCCAATGAAACGACAGGAATTGCATGTTGGAGCCGAACCATGCCATTGCGGTGGAGTTGTCCGCCACCGTCACTTCGCCCCAGCCGATTTCCTTGACAGGATTCTTGCCCACCAGACTACCCAGGGCCTTTGCCATGAGTTGGCCACCCAGGCAATGCCCGATCACTGGCAGATCGCTGCGTACCGCCTCGCGGATCAGCGCCAGGACGGGAGGGATCCACGGCAGATCGTCATTGACGCTCATCGGACCGCCCATGAAACACAGGCCGCAGTATGCGTCAGGACTGTCCGGTACGGGTTCACCAGCGTCGATGCGTATCAGTTGGTGTGGAATCGAGTGATGATCGAGGAACGTGGCAAAATAGCCTGGTCCCTCCCCGGGACTATGGCGGAAAATGGCGACGGGTTTCATGAATACACTCTGGATGGAAGTTCCGGCTTGACGCCGCCAAAATGAAAGCACAAAGCATACCGAAGCTGCTCCTGGCCCTGATGGGCCTCACACCCCTCCTCGCGGCGGCCACCGACGTTGGGGTAGTGGGCCTGTTCCCCGGGAAAGCCGTGGTGGTCATCAATGGCGGCGCGCCCACCACGCTGAGTGTCGGTGGCTCGGCCGCGGGCGTAAAACTGCTCGGGACGGACGCCAGTACGGCAACCTTGGAGGTGGATGGGCGCCGCCGGCGCCTGGCGATTGGCGAACAAGCCGTTGCGTTCAGCCAAGACGATACGAGCGGCGCGGTCACGCTGAAAGCTGACAGGGAAGGTCATTTCCTCACAGAAGGTTCCGTGAATGGTGCATCGGTCCGATTCATGGTCGATACCGGTGCGACACTGGTTTCGATGGGATCGAGCGATGCGGTGCGGGCGGGCATCCTGTTCCGAAAAGGTCAACCCATGACCGTGATGACGGCCAACGGCACGGCCCAGGTGTGGCGCGTCAAATTGGACACGCTCAAGCTGGGCGCCATCACCCTTCACGAGGTGGATGCCGCCGTCCACGCCACCGAATTGCCGATCGTGCTGCTGGGCATGAGTTTCCTCAATCGTATGGAAATGAAGCGCGACGGAGACACCATGACCCTGCGCAGGCGCTTCTGACGCAGCCGTGAGCGATCTCGGGGCCATTCAAGAGCAATTGTCCGTGGCCTGGTTGCGTCACCGATTCGCGGCGGGAAGGCTCGATCTCGGACGGCCCCCCTGGCGGGAAGAAGACGCGCCGCATGAGCCCGTTCCGGCAGCCGTGCTGGTGCCCGTAGTTCAGCGCGAATCGGAACTCACCGTCTTATTCACCAAGCGCACGGACCATCTCCACGACCACCCGGGGCAGGTAGCTTTCCCCGGGGGCCGCAGCGAGCAGCAGGATGAGACTCCTGTGATCACGGCGCTGCGGGAAGCGGAAGAGGAGATCGGCCTGCCCCGGGAACGCGTCGACGTGCTCGGAACGCTACCCGAATACCTCACCAGCACCGGTTTCCGCGTTACTCCAGTCGTGGGCCTGGTGACGCCGCCACTGGACCTTAAGCTCGACGCCTTCGAAGTGGCGGACGTTTTCGAAGCACCCCTGGCTTTCCTGCTCGACCCACGCAACCACCAGCGCCGGTCCCTGGAGTTCGGCGGCGTCCTGCGCCAGTTCTGGTCTATGCCTTTCCAGGGCTACCACATCTGGGGCGCCACGGCCGGGATGGTGATCAGCCTGCACTCCTTCCTGTTCGGCGTTGAGCGCTAAAGCCGGCCGCACGGTCGCCGGTTCTGTCTCAGACTTTATTGTCACGGAACAACGTCACCTGCAACGTGGGCTGCCTACTCGACGGTCACGGATTTCGCTAAGTTGCGCGGCTTATCCACGTCGGTGCCCTTGACCAACGCTGCGTGGTAGGCGAGCAACTGCAATGGCACGACGTGCAGGACGGGTGACAGCAGGCCATAGTGTTCGGGCATTCGGATGATATGCACGCCTTCGCTTTCGGGAATCTCGCTATCCCGATCGGCGAAAACGTAAAGCTCGCCACCCCGCGCACGGACTTCCTGGAGATTAGATTTGAGCTTTTCCAGCAGGTCGTCGTGGGGGGCCACGGCGATCACGGGCATTTCTTTGTCCACCAGGGCAAGCGGGCCGTGCTTCAGCTCGCCGGCGGGATAAGCTTCGGCGTGGATGTAGGAAATCTCTTTCAGCTTGAGCGCGCCTTCCATCGCGATGGGGTAGTGCTTGCCGCGCCCGAGGAAAAGCGCATGGCGCTTCGAGGCGAATCCTTCCGCCCAACGTTCGATCTGGGGTTCGAGTTCGAGGACCCGGGCCACGGCGCTGGGCAGATGACGCAGCAGTTCGAGTTGCACCTGCTCGTCGGCGGCACGCAGCGTTCCGCGTTGCTTGGCCAGAGTCGCTGCCAACAAAAACAGCACCGACAGTTGAGTCGTGAAAGCCTTGGTGGAGGCGACACCGATTTCAGGGCCGGCGCGGGTGAGAAAACGCAGTGCGGTCTGACGAACGAGCGCGCTTTCGGCCACATTGCAGATGGACAGGGTCTTGTGTTGCCCCAAATCCTGGGCGTGCTTCACGGCAGCCAAAGTGTCCGCGGTTTCGCCAGATTGGGAAATCGCGACGACCAAAATATCGGGATCGGGGACGGATTGCCGGTAGCGGTATTCGCTCGCAATCTCGACCACACAGGGAATCCGCGCCAAAGACTCGATCCAGTAGCGCGCAACCATTCCGGCGTGATAGCTCGTGCCGCACGCAAGTATCAGCACGCCACGTACCGACGCGAGAGTCTCTGCCGCATCAGCGCCAAACAGTTGAGGCGACAGCGAGTGCGCCCCACCGAGCAGTTCGAGGGTGTTCGCTAGCGCCTGGGGCTGCTCAAAAATTTCCTTCTGCATGTAGTGGCGGAAGCGGCCCAACTCGACGGCATCGGCCGAAAGCTGGCTGACGTGGATGGGCCTTTGCACCTCGCTGCCATCGCCCCTGACAATGCGGTAACCGGTGCTGGTGATCTCCGCAACATCCCCGTCCTCAAGGAAAACCACGCGGCGGGTAACCTGCAGCAATGCGGACGCATCGGACGCGGCGTAATAGCCCTGCTCCCCAATACCGAGAAGAAGCGGCGCCCCCTGGCGCGCCACCACGATGCGTTGCGGATCGCCTTCGGCAAGTACGGCAATCGCGTAGGCGCCGATCAGTTCGGCGCTTGCCTCACAAACGGCACGGAGAAGGTCACGACCATCCTTCAATTTGTCCTGAATCAGGTGAGCGATGGCTTCCGTATCGGTATCGGAGGTGAACTCATAGCCGTCCGCCTGAAGCCGCGAGCGGATCGCAGAGAAATTTTCAACGATGCCGTTATGGACGACGGCGAGGCCCCGGCTCACATGGGGATGGGCATTCCGCTCAGAGGGTACGCCATGGGTGGCCCAGCGAGTATGGGCGATGCCCACGGACGCTTCGAGATGGCTCGCGTCTGCCTGTGCCTGTAGTTCAGCCACCCGCCCCACCGCGCGCAAACGCTTGAGACTAGGCAGGGCACCACCGTTCAGTACGGCCAGCCCGGCGGAGTCGTACCCGCGATACTCCAGGCGCCGCAAGCCTTCCAGAAGCACGGGAACGACATTGCCTTTGGCCAGGGCTGCAACAATTCCGCACATGACTATTTGCTCCAATAAAAGCGGACGCAGGTCAAAGCCCTGCGGTGCCCGGAAACACCAAAGATTGCTGCTAGGCTTTCTTCTCTTTGACCGGCCGCGTCCAACCCGGGATGGTGACCTGCCGGGCACGGGACAGGGTCAGTTCTCCCGGCGGAGCATCCAACACCAGGGTGGTTCCAGCACCCAGGGTTGCCCCGCGCCCGACCGTTACGGGAGCTACCAACTGGGTGTCCGAGCCGATGAAAACGTCGTCTTCGATGACGGTCCGGAACTTGTTGGCGCCGTCGTAATTGCAGGTGATGGTGCCCGCGCCAATGTTCACTCTGCTGCCCACCGTAGCGTCGCCGACATAGGCAAGGTGGTTGGCTTTGGAATGGGGGGCGATACTGGTGTTCTTGATTTCGACGAAGTTGCCGACGTGCACATCTTCGCCGAGGATGGTTCCCGGACGCAGGCGTGAAAAGGGACCGATCTTGCAGGCGCGACCGAGATCCGCGTCATCGGCCATGGTGAAGGGAGCGATGCGCGTACCGGACCCGATGGTCACATTGCGCAGTACGCAGTTTGCCCCGATGCGCACATCGTCACCAACCTCGACCCGCCCTTCAAAAACGCAGTTGACGTCGATTTCCACATCACGGCCGCAAACCAGTTCCCCACGCACATCGATCCGCGCCGGATCACGCAGCGTAACCCCCTGATCAAGCAAGCGGTTCGCCATCTCCCTCTGCGCAATCCGCTCAAGCTCGGCAAGCTGGGATTTGCTGTTGATGCCAAGCGTCTCCCACTCGTGTCCGGGGAAGGCGGTCTCGACAACAACGCCTTCAGCCACCGCCAGGGCCACGATGTCGGTGAGGTAAAACTCCCCCTGGGCGTTATGGTTGCTGATCTGGCCCAGCCAGCGCCGCAAATCTGACGTCGGAACGGCCATGATGCCAGTGTTGACCTCGGAGATCGCCAACTCGGCCGGTGAAGCGTCCTTCTGCTCGACAATCCGCACAACTGCACCGGCGGAGTCGCGGACGATGCGACCGTAGCCGGTCGGGTCGTCCAGGCCTACCGTGAGCAAACCCAACTTGCCGCCCCCAGCAGCCTCAACCAACCGCCGAAGGGTATCCGGCGCCGTCAGCGGGACATCGCCGTAAAGCACCAGCGTGAGGTCGTCGTCGGAAAGCAGCGGCAGAGCCTGTTGAACCGCATGGCCGGTACCCAGTTGGGGATCCTGCTTGACCCAACCGATCTCGGTCTCGCCGGAAAATGCCTCCCGAACCCGTTCCCCGCCGTGGCCGTAGACGACACTGACACGAGTGGCGGCCAGGTTCCGTGCGGTTGCCAGAACATGGCCGAGCAAAGACTTTCCGGCGAGGGGATGGAGAACTTTGGGGAGATCGGACCGCATGCGCTTGCCCTGGCCGGCGGCGAGAATGACGACTTGCATGGTGTTTGGGCTTCCAGAGTCTGGACAAATATTATCATGGGGTGATGGACCACCCCCCAAAGGGAATCGAGCGGATCAGGGAGCGGATGTTACGACTTGCCCGGCAGGCGACGACAGGAAATACTGCGCAGCGATCCGGCAGGGGCGGTTGAGGCGGCACAGTCCGGGTCGGCTGCCACTGGCTCGCAAGACCGGATGGAGGGCATGGCAATGGAGATGCAAACACGTTTTTGCGGCGCCGCAACAATCGAGACAAAACGGCACGTTATAATGATTTTTCGTTCGGCACGCTATTAGTTGCCCGCCGTTACCGGCCGTCAACGCTAGTGTCGATTCAACCCAGGTTGGCCAGCAACGGCCTTTCAAACACCCGGGTCGTTTTGCCCCGGTCCCAGGAAGGTTGCCGGATGTCCAAGATTCAGCCGTAACCCGTCTGGCGCGCCAAGCGCCGGCATCGAATAGGCCTAAGTGCCCCGAGGATTACCCATGATGCAAGAACCCATCAGCTCGCTGTTCATCGAGAACCGCACTTACGACGAGATACAGGTCGGCGATAGCGCGACCCTCGTCCGCACCTTGCGCCCGGAGGACATCCACCTGTATGCGGTCATGTCGGGCGACGTCAATCCCACCCACGTAGATCCGGAGTACGCGCGATCGAGCATGTTCCGCGAAGTCATCGCCCACGGTATGTGGGCAGGCTCGCTTATCTCGACGGTGTTGGGTACGCAGTTTCCCGGGCCGGGAACGCTCTACGTCGACCAGACCTTGCATTTTTCCCGTCAGGTGACGATCGGCGACACCGTCACGGTCACCATCACCTGCAAGCAGAAGTTCGATCACAACCACCACATCATTTTCGAGTGCGACTGTAGAAATCAGGATGGACTTCGGGTGGTCCGTGGTACGGCGGAAGTGCTGGCTCCGACGGAAAAGATTAAGCGGCCGCGGGTCGCATTGCCGGAGATCACGATTTCCGACCGTGACTTGCGCTACGAACACCTGATGGCGCTAATGGCGGGCATCCCGCCCATCACCATGGCGGTCGTGCATCCCTGCGACGAATCCTCCCTGGGCGGGGCCCTTTCTGCGCGCGATCGATCCCTGATTGTGCCTACCCTGATCGGGCCGGAAGACAAGATCCGCGCGATTGCAGAACAGTATGGTCTTGATCTCAAGGGCTGTCGCATCGTGGATGTACCCCACAGCCATGCGTCCGCCAGCAAGGCCGTCCAAATGGCGCGCGACGGAGAAGTGGATGCCTTGATGAAAGGCAGCCTCCATACTGACGAATTGGCCTCAGAGGTAGTCTCCAAGGCGGGCGGATTGCGCACTGACCGCCGCATCAGCCACGTTTTCCTGATGGACGTCCCGAGCTACCCGCGTCCGCTGCTGATCACTGACGCTGCCGTGAACATCGAGCCAAGCCTCGAGACAAAGGTCGATATCGTGCAGAACGCCATCGACCTTGCGCACATCCTGGGCATTCCCGAGCCCAAGGTGGCGATCTTGGCGGCGGTCGAAACGGTAAACCCCAAGATGCGCGCCACCCTGGATGCAGCGGCACTGTGCAAGATGGCCGACCGCGGGCAAATCAAGGGGGGCCTCCTCGACGGACCACTTGCTTTCGACAACGCCGTATCCTTGGTCGCCGCAAAAACCAAGGGCATCCGCTCAGCGGTGGCTGGCCAGGCAGATATCCTGGTTGTCCCCGACATCGAATCGGGGAACATGCTTGCCAAACAGCTTGAATACCTGGCAGACGCTTTGACCGCCGGCGTGGTGCTGGGGGCCAAGGTACCGATCGTGCTGACCAGCAGGGCTGACACCGTGGACACCCGTGCGGGTTCCTGCGCCATCGCCGTTCTGGTCGCCCAACACAACAGGCAGCAAGGCCGATGAGCAATGCGATCCTCGTCATCAATGCCGGCTCGTCGAGCATCAAATTCGCGCTGTTCGAGGCTAGGGTTCCCCTGGCGCGGCAGGCGTTGCTCAACGGACAAATCAGCGATATCGGCAGCGCTCCGCGCCTGAGAGCAAAGGACGCCGCGGGGGCCTTGGTAGCGGATACGGCGGTACCGGTCCCTCCCGAGGAAGCCGAGGCGCAGCACGGACCCGCGCTGGAGTACCTGCTGGGGTGGCTGGAACACAACAACGGCGGACGGATCATCATCGGCGCCGGGCATCGGGTCGTACATGGTGCTGAACGGTATTCGGAGCCCGTTCGCCTGACCCTCGAACTCACAGAGGAACTCGCCGGCTTCATCCCCCTCGCCCCGCTGCACCAGCCGCACAATCTGGCAGCCATCCGCGCATTGGCACGCCTTAAACCCGATCTGCCGCAGGTGGGCTGTTTCGACACGGCGTTCCACCGGACACAACCGCCCGTCGCCCAGGCATTCGCAATCCCGAGATCGCTATCCGCTGAAGGGATCAAGCGCTACGGATTCCATGGATCGTCCTACGAGTACATCGCCCGCGTGCTACCAGAGCATCTTGACGCCAAGGCCGATGGGCGCGTGGTCGTAGCTCACCTGGGCAACGGCGCGAGTATGTGCGCAATGCGGGACCGGCGAAGTGTGGCAACAACCATGGGGTTCACCGCACTGGACGGCCTGGTGATGGGCACGCGGCCCGGCCAGATCGATCCGGGGGTGTTGCTTTACCTCATGGAAAACAAACGCATGGACGCGGCTCAACTGACCCGGTTGCTTTACAAGGAGTCTGGACTGCAGGGCGTCTCGGGTATCAGTTCCGACATGCGGACCTTGCTTGCCAGCGAGGCCGCGGAAGCGCGCGAAGCCCTGGATCTATTCTGCTACCGGATTGCTCGGGAACTCGGCGCCCTCGCGGCGACGCTGGGCGGCCTGGATGTTCTGGTTTTCACCGGCGGGATCGGCGAACATGCGGCGGAGATCCGGAGACGGATATGCCACGATGCCGCCTGGCTTGGCGTAAGACCGGACGACGAGGCCAATGCGCGCAACGCCACAACTATCAGCCTTCCCGACAGCCCCGTGACGGTGCTGACTTTGCCCACCAACGAAGAATGGATGATCGCCCAGCACACCGCCGATCTAATTTGAAAGC
>JBAWHH010000567.1:0-2644 GCA_049593715.1 Rhodocyclaceae bacterium | reverse complement strand
TTCTTGGTTTGGGCGGCAGTATAGGCCATGGAAGGTGGAAAATAAAACCAGGAGTCATTGTTCCTGTATGGCGCCATACGGCGGGAAAGTCATTGATGCGTGTGGAAAATCGGGGGCGCGGCGCGGCGGATCGGGTTTCGCCTGGGCAATGATTGCCGAGGCTTGGCGGGCTCTCGCGTACACTCTGGGACCTTTTTCCGCCGACCCCGCCGATGGCTCTCAAATCCACCATTTTCAAAGCCGAACTCCAGATCGCCGACATGGATCGCCACTATTACGCCGACCATGTGCTGACCCTGGCCCGCCATCCTTCCGAGACCGATGAACGGATGATGGTGCGGCTGCTGGCCTTCGCCCTGCACGCGGACGAGGCGCTGGCTTTCTGCAAAGGGCTGAGCGACGCCGACGAGCCTGATCTGTGGCGCAAAGACCTGACCGGGGCCATCGACCTGTGGATGGAGGTGGGACAGCCGGACGAGCGGCGGATCGCCAAAGCCTGCGGACGGGCGCGGCAGGTGGCGGTGTACTGCTATGGCGCCACGAGCGGCGTGTGGTGGAACCAGATCGACACCAAGCTGGCGCGCTTCCGCAATCTGGCGGTGTTCAGCCTGCCGCCGGCCCACACGCAGGCGCTGGCGGCCCTGGCGCAGCGCACCATGCGCCTGCAGTGCTCGATCCAGGACGGCCACGTGTTCCTGACCGACGGCACGGCGACGGTGGAGATAGCACCCGTCACCCTGCGCGCCGGGCATTGACCGCCGTCCCCGCGCGTCGCCACAGCCCATCCCGCCGTGATGGCATAAGGGCACCGGAAACCTAAGTAGAATACGGCACCTGCAACCCACCCGGAGTCTCCATGAGCCATAACCTGTTCGGCGCCCTGCGCGAGTTCAAGATCGGCGACAAGAAGGCCAAGTTCTATTCCCTGCCGGCGCTGGAGAGAGCCGGCCTGGGTCAGATTTCGCGCCTGCCGGTTTCCATCCGCATCGTGCTCGAATCGGTGCTGCGCAACTGCGATGGCCGCAAGGTCACCGAAGCCCACGTCAAGCAACTGGCGGCATGGAAACCCAAGGGCAAGCGTACGGCGGAGATTCCGTTCGTCGTGGCGCGGGTGGTGCTGCAGGATTTCACCGGCGTGCCGCTGCTGGCGGACCTGGCGGCGATGCGCGGCGTGGCGAACCGGCTCGGCAAGGACCCGAAAGTCATCGAGCCGCTGGTGCCGGTGGATCTGGTGGTGGACCACTCGGTGCAGATCGACCATTACGGCACGGCGGACGCCCTCGACCTGAACATGAAGCTGGAGTTCGCGCGCAACCGCGAGCGCTACCAGTTCATGAAATGGGGCATGCAGGCTTTCGACACCTTCAAGGTGGTGCCCCCCGGCGTGGGCATCGTCCATCAGGTGAACCTGGAATACCTCGCCCGCGGCGTGTGGCAGAAAGACGGCATCGTCTATCCCGACACGCTGGTGGGCACAGATTCCCACACCACCATGATCAACGGCATCGGCGTGGTGGGCTGGGGCGTGGGCGGCATCGAGGCGGAAGCCGGCATGCTCGGCCAGCCGGTGTATTTCCTCACCCCCGACGTAGTGGGCGTGGAACTGACCGGCAAGCTGCGCGGCGGCGTCACCGCCACCGATCTGGTGCTGACGCTGACCGAGATGCTGCGCAAGGAAAAGGTCGTGGGCAAGTTCGTCGAATTCTTCGGCAAAGGCACGGCCAGCCTCGCCCTGCCCGACCGCGCCACCATCGCCAACATGGCACCGGAGTACGGCGCGACCATGGGCTTCTTCCCGGTGGATGGGGCGACCATCGAGTATTTCCAGGGTTCCGGCCGCAGCAAGAGCGAAATCACCGCCTTCGAAGCCTATTTCCGTGCGCAGAAACTGTTCGGCGTGCCCAAGGCGGGGCAGATCGACTACAGCAAGGTGCTGACGCTGGACCTGGGCACCGTGGCGCCATCGCTGGCCGGCCCGAAACGGCCCCAGGACCGCATCGAGATCGGCAAGGTGAAGGGGCAGTTCAGCAAACTCTTCTCCAAGCCGGTGGCGGAGAGCGGCTTCAACAAGCCGAAAGAGGCCCTTCCGCAGCGCTTTGCCACCAGCGACGGTATCGACATCGGCTCCGGCGACGTGCTCATCGCCGCCATCACGTCCTGCACCAATACCTCCAACCCCGGCGTGCTGATCGCCGCCGGCCTGGTGGCGAAAAAGGCGGTGGCGCGGGGCCTGACCGTCAAACCCCACATCAAGACTTCGCTGGCGCCCGGATCGCGGGTGGTGACGGACTATCTGCAGAAAGCCAAGCTGCTGCCCTACCTGGAAAAACTCGGCTTCACCGTGGCGGCCTACGGCTGCACCACCTGCATCGGCAACGCCGGGCCGCTGGCGGAACCCATCGAGGAAGCCGTGGTGGGCAACGACCTGGTGTGCGCGGCGGTGCTGTCCGGCAACCGCAATTTCGAGGCGCGTATCCACCCCAACATCCGCGCCAACTTCCTCGCCAGCCCGCCCCTGGTGGTGGCCTACGCCCTGGCCGGCACGATGCTGAAGGATCTGATGACCGAGCCCATCGGCAAAGGGAAGAAAGGCGAGGACGTGTTCATCGGCGACATCTGGCCGACCACGGAAGAGATCCAGGCT
>JBAWHH010000566.1:0-1682 GCA_049593715.1 Rhodocyclaceae bacterium | reverse complement strand
TCGCCGTTGCCACCCGCAGCCGCTCTAACTCCGCGGCCACCCGAGCGCCGAAAATCGGCAGAAGGGCGGTGGCCATCTCGGCGTCGGCGAGAGGACGGTCATGCACAACGGCCAGCAATCCCAGAGGAGCGCCGTCCGACGCGGCCAACAGCGTGGCCAGGTAGGCGTTAGCGTCCCAATCCACCAGAAGCCGATCTTGCGGGAATTGTTGCCGCACCCCCTGAGGGAAATAGACAAGCCCGCGTCCCAGCAAATTGGCGCAGGGCGTACCCGCCAGATCGTAGTCAAAATTGTCCGACGGCTTATCCCCGGCCCACACGGCGAGGGTGCGCATCTGCGTTCCTCCGGGGAGCAGTTCGGCAATATGAACATGGCGCGCGCGCAGCGCCGTGGCGAGTTCCCGCACCAGCGCCGTGAGGAATCCCCGGCCCACGGTGGCGGTGCCGCGCAGCAGCGCCTGAATGGCGATTTCGGCGCGCTTGCGCTCGGTGATGTCTTCGTGGGCCACCACAACCCGGATCGGCCCGTCACCGGGAAAGCGCGTCACTTGGACGTCGAACCAGCGCATCTCGTTGGCCGTGTCGCACGTGTATTCGATGACATGCTCCAGGGACACTCCGCCGATGACGGCCCTGATCGCGCTGGCGACGTTCGAGGCATCCTTGGCGTCACGGCCGTGAGCCGAATGGCACACGGCGAAATAGTTGGCCCCCTCACACACGTTGCAGGGCACCGGCGGATTGGCCTCGGCAAACGCGCGCCAGGCGCGGTTGACGGCGATGATCGTGCCGCTCTCATCCAGCACCGCGATGTGAGCGGAAAGGGCATCGATGGTGGCCCGCACAAAGCGCTCCGATTCGCCCAGGGCGCGTTCGGCCGCTTCCCGCTTGGCCTCCCGCGCGAGGTTGTCGAGGGCGAAGGAAATATCCGCCGCCAGATCGTCCAGCGTGGGCCGCAGTTCCTCGGTGAAGTATTCCGGCTCCCCCGCGTACAAGGCGAGCGCCCCAATGACTTCACCCTCTTCGCGGATGGGGAACGCGCCCATTGCGCATACCCCGGCACGGCGGGCGGCTTCATGCCAAGGCGCCGTGGCCGGGTCGCTCAGAAAATCGTTGCTGACCACCCGCGTGCCGCCCAGGATCGCCTGGCCCATCGGCCCGCGCGCACCCGCGGACCCCGCCTGAGCGGATAGGTGGGCGTGCTCAATGTATCCGGTATCTTCGCCCCACCGGGCGACCGGCCGCACGTCGCAATCCCCCGGGCGCGCGAGGCCGACCCAGGCAAACAGGAAGCCCCCGCAATCGACGGCAATGCGGCAGGCCTGGTCGAACAGCGCTTCGCGGTTGCCGCAGCGAACCACCGCCTGGTTGCACTGGGAAAGCATTTCATAGAGGGCCTTCTGGCGGATCAGCGCTGTTTCCGAGCGCTTGCGCTCTTCCACGTCCAGGCAATAGCCGATGTAGCCGACGAATTGCCCATCCTGGTCGTAGCGCGGGCAGCCGTCGTCCTGAAACCAGCGGTATTGCCCGTCGTGCCGGCGCAGCCGGTACTCCATGCTGAATCGCTTCCGGCGGTCGAAAGCAGAAGCGAAGGTGTTCAGGCAGTGCTGCAAGTCGTCCGGATGCACCCCCTCGGTCCAGCCATGGCCTGATTCCTGATCCAACGTGCGGCCGGTAAAGATC
>JBAWHH010000565.1:0-10503 GCA_049593715.1 Rhodocyclaceae bacterium | reverse complement strand
AGCGTTGGCCCGAGGTGATTGCCTTCGCCGGTGTGGTTGTAGACCACGTCCAGGATCACCTCCAGGCCGGCGGAGTGCAGCGTCTTCACCATGGTCTTGAATTCGCTGATGCGGCCGGTGGCGGAATAGCGCGGATCCGGCGCGAAGAAGGACAGCGAGTTGTAGCCCCAGTAGTTGCGCAGGCCGCGCTCGATGAGGTGGCGGTCGTCCACGAAGCCATGCACCGGCATCAACTCGACGGTGGTCACGCCGAGCCGCTTGAGGTGGTCGATCACCGGCGCCGTCGACATCCCGGCATAGGTGCCGCGCAGTTGCGGCGGCACTTCCGGGTGCTTGATGGTCATGCCCTTGACGTGGGTTTCGTAAATCACCATGTCGTGCCAGGGCACTTTCGGGGGCCGGTCGTCGCCCCAGGTGAATGCGCGATCCACCACCCGGCACTTGGGCATGCCCTGGGCGTTGTCGCGGCGGTCGAAGGACAAATCCTGCCGCCGCGAGTCGATGCAGTAGCCGAAATGGGCGTCGCTCCAGCGCACCGTGCCGTGCAGGCAGATGGCGTAACCATCGACGAGGAGCTTATTGGGGTTGAAGCGGTGGCCGTCTTCCGGGCGATACGGGCCGTAGACGCGGTAACCGTAGAGCAGACCCGGGCGCGCTTCCGGCAGGTAGCAGTGCCAGATCAGATCGGTCTGTTCCCTGATTCGGATGCGCTGCAGTTCGCGCCGGCCGATGGCGTCGAAGATGCAGAGTTCCACCGCTTCCGCATGTTCCGAGAACAGGGCGAAGTTCACGCCTTCGCCGTCCCAGGTGGCGCCGCGGGGGTAAGGCACGCCGCGCCAGACGGCAGTGATGGGAACGTTGAGCTTGCTCATGGTTCGTCTTCTTTTGTCTTCCGGGGGGCGGTTGCGCAACCGATGCGGAGCGAAGCCGGCGCAACCCCGGACTCGGGTCGATCATGGAAGATGGGAGGTTGGCTCCCACACGGTACGGACCGAAGGATAGCCCAGGCGGTCACCAGTCGTTCGGGGACACCACCTGCAGCAGGCCGGTGAGGGGAATGTCGAGCCATGCAGGTCGATGCTCCAGTTCGTAGCGTACCTCGTAAAGCGCCTTCTCGATGACCAGTATGTCGAGCAGGCGCTGGGCGCTTTCGTCGTCGGCCGGCATGGAAACCGCGGTGCCCACCCCCTCGGTGTAGCCGCCGAGAAACGCGGCGCGCGTTTCTTCTTCCCAGCCCAGGGCCACCGGCCGCAGGGTGGCGAGGTCGCCCTGTTGTTCGGCGGTGACGTGTTTCAGGGCGGAATGGGCGGCATAGTTGAAGGATCGCAGGATCCCCGCCACATCCTTCAGCGGCGAATGCTTGGCACGCCGCTCGGCGAAAGAGCGCGTCGGCTCGCCCTCGAAGTCGGTAATCATGAAATCGTTGTCCGCCAGCAGAATCTGGCCCAGGTGCAGATCGCCGTGGAAACGCGTCCTGGCGAAACGGGGTTCGGCCTGCAGGCTGGCGTCCAGCCGCGCCATCAGGGCCGCCTCGCTGCGGCACACGCACTCCGCCAGTTCCTGCACCGGCCCCGGGAGATTCTCGGTCCGCTCGCGCAGCATGGCCAGCGTCGACGCCGCCTCGCCACGGATGGTGTCCACCCAGCCGCGTACGTCGTCCGCCGTTACCGGTTCGGGATCGAAGAGGGGGTCGCCGGTGGTCACCGCCAGGGCCTTGTGCAATTCGCCGATGCGTTGGCCCAGCGTGTGGATCAGTTCCAGGTAGAACCTGTGGGGACTTTCCGCCGGTTGATCCGCCTCCGGGGTGGCCTGCGCGGGCAACTGGGTGAGGTAGCGCCCGAGGTAGTCGAGGGTGTAGTGCCAGGCATCGCCCTGGTTTTCCACGTAAGCCTGCAGCAGCGCCAGGGTGAAGCGCGTGCCGTCGGCGCGCTGGTATTCGATGGCGCCGGCCAGGGGGACGACGTGGCCGAAAGGCGAGGCCTCGGTGAGGAAACGCCCCATTTCCAGTTCCGGGTGGCTGCCCGGGTGCAGCCGCCGGTACGCTTTGAGGAACAGCTTCTTGCCGAAAAAGACCGTGGTGTTGCTCTGTTCCAGCGAGGGGTGGACCACCGGCTCGTCCAGGGCCCCCGCGGCGATCTCCGGAAACGCGGTCGTGGCGATGCAGTGCAAGGTGCCGTCGCCGAGAGAAACGGCGGCGTTTTCGCCCACGGTCCTCAGCAGGGCGCGGCAGAAGTCATCGTCGCCGAATGCGCCGTAGAGCATCCCTTCCCGCGCCTTCTGCCGCACCTTGGCCAGTGTCCAGGGGGAGAGGGCGGCCAGCTTGTCCTCCGGCTGCCCTTCCCACGCCAGGCCCAGGGGCAGGCAGTAGGTCTGGGATTCCTGCCCTTCCGGCTTCACTTCGATGAAGGTGAGCAGCCAACTGCCCGAATCGGTGGGCCACTCCCCTTCGGTGCGCACCGCCAGGCGTTCGATCGGGTGGCCCTTGGCGCCGAACCAGCGCCGGCTGGAGAGATAGGGCGCGATCACCTCCCGCTCCAGTTGCTTGCGGGTGCGCGAAGCCATCAGACGGCGCACTTCGCTGCTGTCGCTGCGCAGGGCGTTGAAGGTGTTCCAGCCTTCCAGCAGCACCAGCACCGGCAGGCTGGTGCGCGGCGCCACTTCCTGGTGCCAATGGGGCTGGTCCACGTCGGTGGCGAGGCGGAAAGCGTAAAAACCGTAGGCCGGCAGGGTGAGCAGGTAAGGCGCGTCACCGATGGGCGGGAACGGCACTCGGGACGTCAGATGCACGGGAACCCGCCCGCGGTATTTGCCCAGGCTCAGTTCCACCGGCTGGGGCGAACTGGACAGGTTGGCGACGCAGAGCAGGATCTCGTCTTCCCAGTGCCGCAGGTAGGCGAGGATCTTGCGGTTGCCGGGCTCCAGGAACACCAGGTCGCCGCGGCCAAACGCCTTGAAGCTCTTGCGCGCCGAGATCATGCGCCGCGTCCAGTGGAGCAGGGACGACGGGCTGCGCAGTTGGGATTCCACGTTCACGGACTGATACCCGTACATCGGGTCCATGATCGGCGGCAGGTACAGCCGCTGCGGATCGGCGCGGGAAAAGCCGGCGTTGCGGTCCGGGCTCCACTGCATGGGCGTGCGTACGCCGTTGCGGTCGCCGAGGAAAATGTTGTCGCCCATGCCGATTTCGTCGCCGTAGTAGAGGATCGGCGAGCCGGGCATGGTGAGCAGCAGCGAGGTCATCAGCTCGATCTTGGCGCGGTTGTTCTCCAGCAGCGGCGCCAGGCGGCGGCGGATGCCGACGTTCACCCGCGCCCGCGGGTCGGCGGCGTACATGCGGTACATGTAGTCGCGCTCGCGGCTGGTGACCATTTCCAGCGTCAGTTCGTCGTGGTTGCGCAGGAAAATCGCCCACTGGCATTCATTTGGGATGTCCGGCGTCTGGCGCATGATCTCGACGATGGGGTGGCGGTCCTCCTGGGCTACCGCCATGTACATGCGCGGCATGAGGGGGAAGTGGTACGCCATGTGGCATTCGTCGCCGTCGCCGAAATACTCGCGCACGTCCTCGGGCCACTGGTTGGCCTCGGCGAGGAACATACGGTTGGGGTAGTTGGCGTCGATCACCGCCCGCATCTGGCGGAGCACGGCATGGGTTTCCGGCAGGTTTTCGTTGTTGGTCCCCTCGCGCACGCACAGGTAGGGAATGGCGTCCAGGCGCAGGCCGTCCACGCCCATGTCCAGCCAGTAGCGCATCACCCGGGTGACGGCGCGCACCACGGCCGGGTTGTTGTGGTTGAGATCCGGCTGGTGGGAGAAGAAACGGTGCCAGTAGTAGCTCTTGGCGGTGTCGTCCCAGGCCCAGTTGGACTTCTCGGTGTCGGTGAAAATGATGCGGGTGTCGGCGAATTTCTGGTTGGTCTGGCTCCAGACGTAGTAGTCGCGTTTCTTGGAACCGGGCGGGGCGCGGCGGGCGGCCTGGAACCAGGGATGTTGGTCCGAGGTGTGGTTGATGACCAGTTCCGTGATCACCCGCAGGCCGCGCTGGTGGGCGTCGCGCACGAACTGGCGGAAATCGGCGGGGGTGCCGTACTCCTTCAGCACGCCGCGGTAGTCGGCGATGTCGTAGCCGTCGTCCCGCAGCGGCGAGGGGTAGAAAGGCAGCAGCCAGATGGTGTTGACGCCGAGATCCTGGATGTAATCCAGTTTCTGGATCAGGCCGCGGAAGTCCCCGATGCCGTCGTCGCTGGAATCGAAGAATGCCTTGACGTGCAACTGGTAGACGATGGCGTCCTTGTACCAAAGGGGATCGTCCGCCAGCTTGCCGGTGTTTCCGTTCGTCATCTTCACCTCGCTTTCCGTCCTGAGCGCAGGGAGACTTACGGCTGCCCCGGCCAGCCGACTCGGCCGGGGCGGCTAGTGCGCTCGGGCTACATGAAGTAGTCGAAGTCGTGTTCGGTGCGGACCCGGCGCCGTAGCCGGAAAACGTGGGCCGCCACGCCCTGGGGATCCAGCGCCACGTAATTGGATGGCCCCTGCCAGATATAGCGCGCGCCGGACAGCAGGTCGTGCATCTGGTAAGGCTGCTCCGGATCGAGGCGGAACTCTTCCAGCGGCAGCCTGAGCTGGCCGGCCTGGGGATGGAACGGATCCAGATTCACCACCACCAGCACCGCATCATCCACGTCGTCGGCCATCTTGCTGAAGGCGATGATCTGCTCGTTGTCAATATCGTGGAAACGCAGGCCCCAGTCGCGCTGCAGCGCCGGATGTTCGCGGCGGATGCGGTTCAGCCGCGCGATCAGGTCGCGCAGGCTATCCGAGCGCGACAGATTCCAGGCGCGGATCTGGTATTTCTCCGAGTCCAGGTACTCCTCCGAACCCGGCTCCCGCGGCGTGTTTTCGATCAGTTCATAGGCCGGACCGTACATGCCATAGGTGGCGCCCAGCATGGCCGCCAGTACCGCCCGCACCACGAAAGCCGGCCGGCCGCCATATTGCAGGTATTCGTTGAGGATGTCCGGCGTGTTGGGCCAGACGTTGGGCCGGAAATACTCGCGCCCCTCTTCCTGGGTCAGTTCGGTGAAGTAGTGCGTCAGATCCCGCTTGGTGTTGCGCCAGGTGAAATAGGTGTAGCTCTGGGTGAAGCCGGCCTTGGCCAGCCGATGCATCACCTTTGGCCGCGTGAAGGCCTCCGCCAGGAAGATCACTTCCGGGTGTTCGCGCTTGATCTCCCCGATTGCCCACTGCCAGAAGCCGAAAGGTTTGGTGTGGGGGTTGTCCACGCGGAAAATCTTCACACCTTCCTCGATCCAGAACAGGAACACGCTTTTCAGCTCTTCCCACAGCGCCTGCCAGCCGGCACTTTCGAAATGGAAGGGGTAGATGTCCTGATACTTCTTGGGCGGATTTTCAGCGTACTGGATGCTGCCGTCCGGCCGCTTGAGGAACCACTCCGGATGTTCCTTGACGTAAGGATGGTCCGGGCTGCACTGGAAAGCGATGTCCAGCGCCAGTTCGATGCCGTGTTTTTGGGCCGCGTCGCGGAACTGGCGGAAATCCTCCAGCGTGCCAAGTTCCGAGTGGATGGCCTTGTGCCCGCCATCGGGCGCGCCGATGGCCCAGGGGCTGCCGACGTCACCCGGCTCGCTGACGGTGCTGTTGTTGCGGCCTTTACGTTCCGTCAGCCCGATGGGGTGGATCGGCGGCATGTAGAGCACGTCGAAACCCATCTGGGCGATGTAGGGCAGCCGTGCTTCGCAGTCGCCGAAGGTGCCGTGGCGCTGCGGATCGTCGCTGCAGGAGCGGGGGAACAGTTCGTACCAAGTGGAAAAGCGCGCCCGTTCGCGATCCACTGTGACGCGCAGTTCGCGGTCGAAGCGGCCCACTGTCTCGGCATCCGGGAAGCGCCGCATCAGGGCCGCAATATCCTGCTCCAGCGCGGTCTGGTAACTGGCGTCGTCCGCCGGATCGGCCGCGCGCAGATCGGCTGCCCAAGTCTTGAGGCGCTGCGCGTCCGTGCCTTTGGCTCGCAGCGCTGCGTTTTCCGCCATCAGCGCACCGGTGAGCATCGGCAGGGCGAGATCCTGGCCGGCTTTGCGGCGCTTCACCAGTTCCCGGCGCCAGGTTTCGAAGGGATCGACCCAGGCTTCCAGGGTGTAGGCGTACTCGCCGAGGCGGGTAACGGTGAAGGCTGCGTGCCAGCGGTCGTTCACCAGCGGTTCCAGCGGCGTACGCTGCCAGGCGTCGTTGGGGCCGTGGCGGTAGAGCAGGTCGCAGGAGATGGCATCGTGACCGTCGACAAAAATGTCCGCTTCCACCCGCACGGTCTCGCCGACGCAGCGTTTGATGGGGAAACGGCCGCCGTCCACCTGGGGTTTCACGCCTTCGATGATGACCCGCACGCGGCCGGACGCGCCCTGGAAAACCGCCGAGGCCGAGGTCGAAGCCGATTTTTGCGCGCTCACTGGAACTCTCCTATTTTGTTTTTCGGGCTATTCGTAAAAGCGTCTTGACGCGGTTCGCCGTGTAGAGATGGACCGCCATCCCTCCGGCCAGATATGCATTCACAGGGCTGCGCAACGAAAGCCGCTCTTCAAGTTGCTTGAACAGCTTTCGCAGGCCATCCGCCAGGGCAGTGTGGGTATGGAACACGTGGTTCATTGCGATGGCGTCAACGCCCATGGAGTTGGTTGCTCAGCATGTCACGCAAGCGCGGCAGACCCAGAACCCAGCCATTCCTGACAACCTCGCCCGGAACCAGCCTCTCATTCGGATGCGTGGCGAAATACTGCTCACTGGCGCACATCAGGTTCTTGGACTCGCGCGGGGATCGGGACTGGAGAACCATCGCGGCCAAGCGGAACACATTGGCTTCGCGCTGATCCTGGGCCGCTGGCGAGGCTTCCCAAGCGACGGCTGCACACCGGGTGAGCAGCGCGGATTCAACCTCACGAGCAGTCATGGTTGGCGCCTCGATGTTCACGGGACTATTCCGGTTCTCCAGCCATTCCCGCGGCCGCCACGCTCAAGGCTGTCGCGGCTCAAAGTAAAGCACTCCCAGGGGCGGCAGGCGCAGCATCAGCGAATGATGATGGCCGTGGGAGGGCAAGGGGGCCGAATCCACGCCGCCCAGGTTGCCCTGGCCGCTGCCGCCGTAGTTCAGCGCGTCGCTGTTCAGGCATTCGTTCCAGAAGCCGCCCACCGGCACGCCGACGCGGTAGTTGTCGCGGACGATGGGGGTGGCGTTCATCACCACCAATAGCCATTGCCCCTCCTTGCCCCGGCGCAGGAAGCTGAGCACGCTGTTTTCGCTGTCGTGGCAATCCACCCACTGGAAGCCGTCGGCGGAGAAATCGCGCTGGAACAGGCTCGGCCGCTCGCGGTAGAAGCGGTTCAGCTCGCGGATCCAGGTCTGCATGCCGCCGTGGAGCGGTTGCTGGGTCAGGCTCCAGTCCAGGCCGGCGTCGTGGTACCACTCGTTGCGCTGGGCGAACTCGTCGCCCATGAACAGGAGCTTCTTGCCGGGATGGGCCCACATGTAACCGTAGAGCAGGCGCAGGTTGGCGAACTGCTGCCATTCGTCGCCTGGCATCTTGGCCAGCAGGGACCCTTTGCTATGGACGACCTCGTCGTGGGACAGGGGCAGGATAAAATTTTCCTGGAACGCGTACCACATGCTGAAGGTGAGCCGCTCGTGGTGGTACTTGCGGAACACCGGGTCGAGGGCGAAGTAGGCCAGCGTGTCGTGCATCCAGCCCATGTTCCACTTGAAGCCGAATCCCAGCCCGCCGATGTAAACGGGCCGCGACACCATGGGCCAGGCCGTGGATTCTTCGGCGAAGGTTTGCACGCCGGGGTGGTCGCGATAGACCGCCTCGTTGAGCATCTTGAGGAAGGAGATGGCGTCCAGGTTCTCGTTGCCGCCGTGGATGTTGGGGATCCACTGCCCGTCCTTGCGGGCGTAATCGAGATAAAGCATGGAGGCGACCGCGTCCACCCGCAGCCCGTCGACGTGGTACTTGTCGAGCCAGAACAGCGCGCTGCTCAACAGCATGGCCCGTGTCTCGCGGCGGCCGTAGTTGAAGATGTAGCTGTCCCACTCCTGATGCACGCGCTGGCGCTCGTCCGCGTGTTCGTAGAGGTTGGTGCCGTCGAAATAGGCCAGGCCGTGGCCGTCGCTGGGAAAATGCGATGGCACCCAGTCCAGGATCACGCCGATACCGCGCTGGTGCAGGTGATCCACCAGGTACATGAAATCCTGGGGCGAACCGTAGCGTGACGTCGGGGCGAAATAGCCGGTGCATTGATAACCCCACGAACCGTAGAACGGGTGCTCCATCACCGGCATGATCTCGACGTGGGTGAAACCCATGTAGCTGACGTAATCCGCCAACTCGTGGGCCATTTCGCGGTAGCCCAGGGAACGATTACCTTCGTGCGCCACCCGACGCCATGAGCCCAGGTGCAGCTCGTAGACCGACATCGGCGCGTCCAGACCGTTGCGGGCGGTTCGCTCGGCCATCCAGTCCCCGTCGCTCCACTGGTAATCCAGTTCCGCGATGACGGAGCTGGTGTCGGGGGGCGTTTCCCAGGTGAAGGCGTAGGGGTCGCCCTTGTCCATGCGGTAGTTATGGAAGCGCGATTCGATGTGGTACTTGTAGCGTTGGCCTGGATGGGCGCCGGCCACGAATCCTTCCCAGATTCCCGAGTCGCCGTGGCTGCGGGTGAGGCGGCTGAGACCCTGTTGCCAGCCGTTGAAGTCCCCCATCACGGAAACGGCCTTGGCATTGGGCGCCCAGACGGCGAAACACACGCCTTTGATGTCGCCCAGAACCGCAGAATGGGCACCGAGCTTCTCGTAGAGCCGGCCGTGGGTTCCTTCGCGGAACAGGTAAACGTCCTGTTCGGTGATGCGCGACAGGGATGTCGGAAGGGGGCTGTCCACCGGGTGATGGGACTTCATGGCGTCTTTCTCCATTGTGTCATTGGTCCGCCCTGGCGCGACGCTGCGCCGGCGCACAGGCGCCATTATGGGGCACATGCGGCTTGGTTCGCTTGCCGGGGCGGCAAGTGGGGTGGAGGCGCGGTTGCCGCGGGCGGTAAAATGGCCCCATGTCCGCTCCCGCCTTCGTTCATCTCCGTCTTCATTCCGAATACTCCGTCGTCGATGGCCTGACGCGCATCGGCGACGCTGTCGACCGCGCCGCGGCGGATGCCATGCCGGCGCTCGCCCTGACCGATCTGGGCAACCTCTTCGGCATGGTCAAGTTCTACACCACGGCCCGCGCCAAAGGGGTGAAGCCCATCATCGGTTGCGAAGTGTGGGTGGCCGAGGGCCCGGACGGCGACTCCAGCCGTGGCTTGGGTGCCCGCGTTTTGATGCTGGTGAAGAACCGGCCGGGTTACTTGCGCTTGTGCGAACTGGTGACCGACGCTTATCTCGGTGCGCGCAAGAGCGGGCGGGCGGAAGTGCCTCGGCAAAGCCTGGCCGGCGGCGACAACAGCGGCCTGATCGTGTTGTCGGGCGCCCAGAACGGTGACGTGGGGCAGGCCCTGCTGGCGGGCAATACGGTGCTGGCGGAGAAGCTGGCGCGACAGTGGGCGGCCTGGTTTCCCGGCGGGTACTACATGGAATTGCAGCGCCTGCATCCCATCGGACACGCGCAGCAGGAGGGCTTCATCAACCGCAGCCTGGCGCTGGCCGCCAGGCTGGGCCTGCCGGTCGTCGCCACCCACCCGGTGCAGTTCCTCGACCGCGACGATTTCAAGGCTCATGAGGCGCGCGTGTGCATTTCCGAGGGTTATGTCCTCGCCGATCCGCGGCGGCCCAAGGTTTTCAGCGAGGAGCAGTACTTCAAGTCCCAGGCCGAGATGGCGGAGCTGTTTTCCGACCTGCCGGAAGCACTGCAGAACGCGGTGGAAATTGCCAAGCGCTGCAATCTCTCCCTGGAACTGGGCAAAAACCAGTTGCCCCAATTCCCCACGCCGGAAGGCATGTCGCTGGACGATTTCATGGCGCGGGAATCCGCCGCCGGGCTGGAGAAACGGCTGGCCCAGTTGTTCCCGGACCCCGCCCAGCGCGAGGCCAACCGCCCCACTTACCAGGCGCGCCTGGATTTCGAGATCGGCACCATCCAGCAGATGGGGTTCCCCGGCTACTTCCTGATCGTGGCGGACTTCATCAACTGGGCCAAGAACAACGGCGTGCCGGTGGGGCCGGGGCGGGGTTCCGGCGCCGGTTCGCTCGTCGCCTACGCCCTGGGGATCACCGACCTCGATCCGCTGCGCTACGACCTGCTGTTCGAGCGGTTCCTGAATCCCGAGCGCGTGTCGATGCCCGACTTCGACGTCGACTTCTGCATGGAAGGCCGCGACCGCGTCATCGACTACGTCGGTCAACGTTACGGCCGCGAGCGCGTCTCGCAGATCATCACGTACGGCACCATGGCGGCGAAGGCGGTGGTGCGCGACGTCGCGCGCGTGCAGGGTCTCAGTTACGGC
>JBAWHH010000564.1:0-6939 GCA_049593715.1 Rhodocyclaceae bacterium | reverse complement strand
CCGTTGACGACGTTCATCATCGGCACCGGCATCTGCATGGGGCCCGAGCCGCCGAAATAGCGATAGAGCGGCAGCCCGGCTTCTTCCGCCGCGGCCTTGGCCACCGCCATGGACACCGCCAGAATGGCGTTGGCGCCGAGGCGCGACTTGTTTTCCGTGCCGTCGAGATCGATCAGCGTCTTGTCGATGAAGGCCTGCTCTTCGGCATCGAGTCCGATTACCGTCTCGGAAATCTCCGTGTTGACGTTCTCCACCGCCTGCAGCACACCTTTGCCGCCGTAGCGCTGGGCATCGCCGTCGCGCAGTTCGATCGCTTCGCGCGAACCAGTGGAAGCACCGGACGGCACGGCGGCCCGTCCCATTACGCCGGATTCCAGCAGAACGTCGGCTTCCACCGTGGGATTGCCGCGGGAGTCCAGAATCTCCCGCGCCACTACATCAACGATTGCACTCATAGTCTCTCCTCGAGGTAATTGATTGAGCCACCGCAGGGACTGCTCTTGCATACCGCGGATGGCTCAGTTTTCGCTGCCGGCCAGCGCACTCCGCGGCACGTCACATCTCGTATTCCGGCGACTTTTCTGAACTTCGATCGAACTCCGAACGCAAGAGTGCCGATAGGCCTCCCGCTTCTGAAACGCGGCTCTCCACGCGGCCGAATGGTAACCGGCTTTGAACCGGTTTGCCGAATCCGCGGCCCAATTCGGTTTGCGAACCCGCCCGCCCCCGGACCTTGGCAAAGGCTGGCCTAAAACCTATCGCCCTTTAGGGCAGGGGGAGATCACAGTATGCATAGTCACTGATTTCTTCCCACTGTTCCAGGACCACCGCATGATCGGGATGGGAGAAATAGGTATGCATGTCACCAACGCAATCGAAGGTGGCGCGCAGCACGTAGTCCCAGGCCAGCGCATCGGCGGTCACGTTGAAACCATGCTCCCAGCCGCGGATCAGGTCGATCTTCGCCGGCAGCCCCTGCATGTCCTCAAGGATGCGCGCCACGCGCGGGTCCGACTTCTGTATGCCGCGTTTGAACTTGAACAGGACGATATGCGCTATCAAGGCCGCTCCGATTCATCACACCCCCGCGCTTTCACCAGCGCATCGATGTCCTTCAAGGTCGCCAATAGGGATCGCAGCCTTGGCAACGGCCAGGCGTTGGGTCCATCGGACAGCGCCTTGTCGGGATCGGGGTGGGTCTCCATAAAAAGCCCGGACACGCCCACCGCAAGCGCGGCACGGGCAAGCGCCGGGACGAATTCCCGCTGACCGCCGCTGGAAGTCCCGCGCTGCCCGGGCAGTTGCACCGAGTGGGTGGCATCGAAGACGACCGGGCAGCCGGTTTGGCGCATGATAACCAAGCTGCGCATATCGGTTACGAGGTTGTTGTATCCGAACGACACACCGCGTTCGCAGACCATGATCGACTCCTCCCCGCCATTGGCCTGCCGCGCCTTGGCGACGACATTAGCCATGTCCTGAGGGGCGAGGAACTGCCCTTTCTTGATATTCACCGGTTTGCCGCTGGCGGCACAGGCCATGATGAAATCGGTCTGGCGGCAAAGGAGCGCCGGGGTCTGCAGCACGTCCACCACGGCGGCCGCCGGAGCTACTTCCTGCTCGGTGTGAACGTCCGTCAGCACCGGGACACCGATGTCGCGGCGCACTTCGGCCAGGATCTCCAGTCCCTCCTCCATGCCGAGGCCGCGGAACGACTCGCCCGAGCTGCGGTTGGCCTTATCGAAAGAGGACTTGTAGATGAACGGGATACCCAGATCGTCACAGATATCGCGGATCTGGCCGGCCGTTTCCAGTGCCATGGTCCGCGATTCGATGACGCACGGTCCGGCGATGAGGAAAAAGGGCCGCTCCAGGCCGATCTCGAAGCCGCATAGCTTCATGGCGCCGGCACCAGCCCGGCCGCATGTTTGCGCGCCGTCCGATGAACCAGCGCCGCGCGCACGAAAGCGATGAACAGCGGGTGGCCGGTTCGGGGATTGGACGTGAATTCCGGATGGAACTGACAGCCGACAAACCACGGGTGGTCGGGCAGTTCCACCATCTCGCACAACTCCTTGCCTTCGACCGACTTGCCGGACACTTTCAACCCGGCTTCCTGCAGCGGGCCGAGGTAGATGTTGTTGACTTCGTAACGGTGGCGGTGGCGCTCCAGGATGCGCTCGGCGCCGAAAATGCGCCGCGCCAGCGAGTCTTCCACCAACTGGCAGGCCTGACCGCCGAGACGCATGGTGCCGCCCAGATCGGAGTTGGCATTGCGGCGCTCTATGCGGCCTTCGCGGTCCAGCCACTCGGTGATCAGGGCGACGACGGGATGCGGGGTATCCGGATCGAATTCGGTGCTGTGGGCGCCGGCGAAACCCGCCACGTTGCGGGCAAACTCGATCACCGCCAACTGCATGCCCAGGCAGATGCCCAGGTAGGGAATGCGGTGCTCCCGCGCGAAGCGGATGGCGGCGATCTTGCCTTCCACGCCGCGGCGGCCGAAGCCCCCCGGCACGAGGATGGCATCCATTTCCTTCAGCACGTCGCAACCGTGGTCGCGATCGCTCTCCACTACTTCGGAATCGATGTAGTGGATATGCACCTTGCTGCAGGTGTGAATGCCAGCGTGGATCAGGGACTCGGACAGCGACTTGTAGGACTCGGTCAGATCGACGTACTTGCCGACGAAGGCGATATCCACCTCGTTGTTCGGGTGCTCCAGGGCCGTGACCAGGTTTTTCCAAACCGACAGGTCCGCCGCCCGGCGCAGGATCTCCAGCTTGTGGCAGACGATCTCGTCCAGCATCTGGTCATGCAGCATGGCCGGGATCTTGTAGATGCTGTCCGAATCGACGACGGAAATGACCGCTTCCGGCGAGACATTGGTAAACAAGGCGATCTTGCGCCGCTCGTCTTCCGGTACCGGCCGGTCGGCACGGCACAGCAGCACGTCGGGCTGGATGCCGATGCTGCGCAGCTCCTTCACGGAGTGCTGGGTCGGCTTGGTCTTGAGTTCCCCCGCCGTGGCGATATGGGGCAGCAGGGTCAAATGGATGAAACAGGTGTTGCGGCGGCCTTCCTCGATGCCCATCTGGCGGATGGCTTCGAGAAACGGCAGGGATTCGATGTCGCCCACCGTGCCGCCCACTTCGACGATGGCAACGTCGGCGCCGGCGGCGCCGCGCTTGATGAACAGCTTGATCTCGTCGGTGATGTGGGGAATCACCTGCACCGTCCGGCCGAGATATTCGCCGCGGCGCTCCTTCTTGATGACGCTTTCGTAGATCTGGCCGGTGGTGAAGTTGTTGCGCCGGGTCATTTTGGCGCGGGTGAAGCGCTCGTAATGGCCGAGGTCGAGGTCGGTCTCGGCGCCGTCTTCCGTCACGAACACCTCACCGTGCTGAAACGGGGACATGGTCCCGGGATCCACGTTGATGTAGGGATCCAGCTTGAGGTGGGTGACGCTGATGGAACGGGATTCGAGGATTGCGCCGAGAGACGCCGCGGCGATGCCTTTCCCGAGGGAAGACACGACGCCGCCTGTAACGAAAACGTACTTGGTCATGAAACAGGGGGGCTCAGGAAATTCTAATCATAGCCGAAAGCCGTCGGGCGCGGGCAACACCCCCCGGATCGCCCACCCGCCTTTGCGCAGCCGGGCTCCGAACCAGACTACAGGCCGCTCCAGGGCCCTTCGTGCTCCCTGAGCGCCGTGAGGGAGACGACCTCCCCCAAGGAAATACCGCTCGAAGACCGTGCGTTTACCACTGTGGCGACGAAGGCATCCGGTCCGGACTGGACGAAGACCACGCTGAACAGGCTGCTCAATTGATGCCCGAGGGCGATCAACGCCGCTGGCGCATCCGATGCCTTCGTCTTGATGAAGGCAACCTCTCCCACCAGGGGCGTGTGGCCTGGCCGCGGGCTGTCCCCGCAGCGAAACCGCTCGTCCATGCGGCCGTTGAGTGCCACCACGTGGGCGCCGATGGGCCCGTCGTATGCGCCGAGCTGAAACAGACTGACCGGTTTGCCCCTGAACATGCCTTCCTTGATCGATAACATGATTCAGCCTCCCGACGCTTACCTGACCTTGACGACCACCGCCTCCCCGCCTTTCGGATCGGTCACGTGCACGGCACAGGCGATACAGGGATCAAAACTGTGGATAGTGCGCAGGATCTCGATGGGTTGAGCGGCGTCATGCAGTTTGTGCCCTTTGAGCGCCGCCTCGTAGGGCCCCTGTTGCCCCAGGGCGTCCCGCGGGCCGGCATTCCAGGTACTCGGCACCACGGCCTGATAGTTGGCGATGCGGCCATCCTCAATGACGATCCAGTGGCCCAGCCCGCCCCGCGGCGCTTCCATGAAACCCACGCCTTTGGCCGACCGCGGCCAGGTGGCGGGATCCCACAGGCGCGGGTTGAACGTCTTCAGGTCTCCCACCTTGATGTTGGCCATCAGGCTGTCGTAGAGACCATCCATGGCATCAGCGTAGATCTTGGTCTCCAGCGCGCGGGCGGCGGTACGTCCCAGGGTGGAATAGAGCGCCGTCAGGGGCACGCCGAGTTTGGCTAACGCCATATCCACTAGTTCTTTCGTCTGGGCGTGCCCTTTGGCGTAGAGGATGAGCACCCGCGCCAGCGGGCCGACCTCCACCGGCTGGCCTTTCCAGCGCGGGGACTTGAGCCACGAATACGCCTTATCCAGTTCCAGGTTGGCGTAGGGCGGCTTCGGACCAGTGTAGTGGAGCGCTGTTTCACCCCGATAGGGATGCAGACCAGCGTCCTTGCCGGCAGCGTAGTCGTACCAGGAATGGCTGACAAACTCCTGGATTTCGCCGTCCGCTTCCAGGTCCACCTCCTGCAACCGGGACAAATCGCGCCCTAAAATCACGCCCGAGGGAATGAGGAAACTGTCCCGGTCCCACATCTGCTTCCCGGGCAGATCGCCATAGCTCATGAAATTGCCGACGCCCTCCCCCTGCGCGGCCCAATCCTTGTAGAAACCGGCGATGGCGAGGGTATCGGGGACGTAAACCTGATCGACGAAGTCCCGCATCTGGCGGATGAGGCTCTGCACCATCTGCAGTCCCGGCAGGTTCAGGACCGTTCCCGAATCCCCGCCGCGGGCGGCGGAAGCCATGCCGGGCACCTCGCTTTGCACGCTGATCGCACAGGGAACACCGCCGACCAGCAGGTTCGGGTGCGGGTTCTTGCCGCCGAACAGGGCATGCAGTTTCGCCACTTCGCGCTGCCAGGCCAATGCGTCCAGGTAGTGGGCCACCGCCATGAGATTGGCTTCCGGCGGCAGCTTGTACGCCGGGTGGCCCCAATAGCCATTGGAGAAAATGCCGAGTTGCCCGCTTTCGACGAACTTCTTGATGCGGGCACGCACGTCGGCAAAATACCCTGGGGAGGACTTGGCGTAACCGGAAATGCTCTGTGCCAGTTCCGACGTCGCTTTCGGATCGGCTTTGAGGGACGACACCACATCAACCCAGTCCAGGGCATGCAAATGGTAGAAGTGCATGACATGGTCGTGCACGAACTGGGCGGCGACCATCAGGTTGCGGATGATCTGGGCGTTGGCGGGAACCTCGTACCTGAGCGCCGCCTCCACCGCCCGAACCGAGGCCAGGCCATGCACCAGCGTGCACACGCCGCAGATGCGCTGGGCAAACGCCCAGGCATCCCGCGGGTCGCGGCCGCGCAGAATGATCTCGATGCCGCGCACCATGGTGCCGGAACTGGACGCCCGCACGATTTCGCCGGCATCGTTGGTTTCGGCCTCGATGCGCAGATGCCCCTCGATACGGGTGACGGGGTCGACGACGACGGTCTGTGCCATGGTCAGTCCTCTTCCAGGTTGTCCGCCACCAGTTCCAGCAGGCTGTTGAGCTTGCGGTTCCAGTGGAAATGGGCCTGGCTATCGTCGAAAGTCAGCCGGCAGTTGGAACAACTGGAGACCAGCATCTCCGCCCCCGTGTCCTCCACCTGTTTCATCTTGATCTGGAACGCCTTGTAGCGCATGGCATCGGCGCGGTGAATGGTCACCACACCGCCCCCGCCGCCGCAGCACCAGTTCATGTTGCCGTCGGAAGACATTTCTCGCAGTTCGACGCCGAGACCTGCCAGCACGTCCCGCGGCGCCCGGGTCGCCCCGCCCCGCCGCGACACCTGGCAGGGATCGTGGAAGGTGACCGTCTTCGCCACGGGCTTCAGCCGGATTCGACCGTTCTTGACGTTCTCGCCGAGGAATTCGGAGATGTGCAACACCTTGAACGGCAACGGCTTGCCGTAGAGGTTTGCGCCCATCCAGCGCATCGCGCCGTAGGCGTGGCCGCATTCAGGAAGGATCAGCAGTTCGGCGCCAATGGCGATGGCGGCATCGATGAGCTTCATACTCATATCCCGCTGCCAGGCGGTGTTGCCCGACAGCAGGCCGAAGTTGGTCGCTTCGTAGCCATCGGAGCGGAAAGTCCAGTCCAACCCGAGGTGGTTGAGGATCTTTGCCGTGGCGACGATGGACTCCGGGTACTTCATGATTTCGATGGAGGACATGGCGCAGATGACCTTGGCCGAAGGCTTGTCCATGGGGATGTCGATCTCGTGGTCGTCCGCCAGCCACTCGATGCGATCCTTGAACACCTTGGCCGTCGCGCCCAGCGGGCTGCCTTCCTTTTCCGCCCGCTCCGCCACAGCGTGCAGTTCCTGCGGCACCAGTCCGGCGTGGAACATGGCGTGGCGAGCCTGGGAGACCAGGGCCGCGATGTCGATCCCCATCGGGCAGGCCATGGTGCAGCGACCGCACATGGTGCAGGTGTCGTAAATCAGTTCCTGCCATTCCAGGAGTTGCCCGACCGTCACGGACTTCTTCAGGCCCAGCAGTCTGTAGAACAGGGCGAACGGGCCAGCCTCCCGCTTGTATGCCTGCTTGAAC
>JBAWHH010000563.1:0-4666 GCA_049593715.1 Rhodocyclaceae bacterium | reverse complement strand
TTGCTCCGCGATTGGTTAGCGGATTCCTGTCGGCTTGAGTTTTTCCGGCAGCAGGCAGCCCTTGCGCGCCCGGTGCAGCCGGTATTTGGGCAATTCTTTCCCCGGCACCGCCAGTTCCTTTGCCTTGCCGCCGCGACCCACACCTTCCACGACAATGCTCTGCGCCAGGGTGACGGTGGCCGCCACCAGGGCTTCGCCTTCGTCCAGACCCATGATAACCACGCCGCGTCCGCCGGATTGCACTTTCATTTCTTCGCGACCAAAGATCAGCAAACGCCCTTTCTCCGACACGGCGGCGATCGCATCCCCCAGCGCCTTGGCCGGCAGCAGCAGCCGTTCGCCCTTCTCCAGGGTCATGAAGGCCTTGCCCGCTTTCTGGCGGGAGACGAGATCTCCCAGGGTGGCGATGAATCCATAGCCGCCGGAGTTGGCGAACAAGTACTGCTTCTCCGGCTCGTCGGTCAGCGCCTGGGCCAGTTTGGCTCCGTCCTGAAACTCCACCATCGTCGACACCGGCAGACCGTCGCCACGCCCCCCGGGGAGGTCGGCGACGCGAATCGAATAGGCCCGGCCCTTGCTGTCGATGAGCAGCAGCGGCCAGGTCGTGCGGCTCTCCGCCACCAGCATGGGGAAATCCCCGGTCTTGTAGCCGATCGTACCCACGTCGATGCCATGCCCCTGGCGCACCCGCACCCAGCCGTTGCGGGAGAGAATCACGGTCACCGGCTCATCGGGCACCTGGATCTCGGCGGCCGCCACGGGGGCCACCGCTTGGATCACCGTGCGCCGGGCGTCGCCATACTTCTTGGCATCCTCAGTGATCTCCTTGAGGATCAGTTTGGTCATGGCGGGCCGCGAATCCAGCAGGGTCTGCAAATCCCCCCGTTCGATGCGCAATTCGCCCAGTTCCTTCTCGATCCGGATACCTTCCAGCCGTGCCAACTGGCGCAGCCGTATTTCCAGGATGTCCTCGGCCTGCATCTCCGTCAGGCCAAAGGCGGCGATCAGTGCCGATTTGGGCTCGTCGGACTCGCGGATGACCCGGATCACTTCCTCGATGCGCAGGAAAACGATCATCCGCCCTTCCAGGATGTGGATGCGGCGATCCACTTCCCCCAACCGATGGCGCGTGCGCCGCTCCACCGTCACGTAGCGGAAATCGACCCATTCGCGGACGATGCTCACCAGCCCCTTCTGCTGCGGCCGTCCGTCGCGGCCGATCATGGTGAGGTTGATCGGCACCGAAGTTTCCAGATTGGTCTGGGCCAGCAGCACGTTCATGAACTCTTCCGGCGACAGTCGGCACGAGCGCGGCTCCAGCACGATGCGGATCGGCGCTTTGTCCGAGGACTCGTCCCGCACCGTTTCCAGCACCCCCAGCACCAACTGCTTGAGGGTCTTCTGCTCCTGGCTGACGTCCTTCTTGCCCGCCCGGGGCTGGGGATTGGTGAGAGTTTCGATTTCCGACAACACCTGGGCGCAGGAGACGCCATGGGGCAATTCATCGACGATGATGCGCCACTGCCCGCGCGCAAGGTCTTCGCGCCGCCACCGCGCCCGCATGCGGATCGAGCCGCGCCCGCTTTCGTAGGCATCGCGGATCACCTGGGGCGCCGAAATGATCTGCCCGCCACCGGGAAAATCCGGGCCCGGAACCAGCAGCAGCAGATCATCGAGCGTCGCGTCGGGTTTGCGAATGAGCAGTTGGGCGGCCTGGGCCACCTCGATCAGGTTGTGGGGCGGAATTTCCGTCGCCATACCCACCGCGATACCGGACGCGCCATTGAGCAGCACGAACGGCAGCCGCGCCGGCAGCAGTTGCGGTTCCTTGAACGCGCCGTCGTAGTTGGGGATGAAATCCACCGTGCCGCGGTCGATCTCCGCCAGCAGCAATTCCGCGATGGGCGTGAGCCGCGTCTCGGTGTAGCGCATCGCCGCGGCGGAATCGCCGTCCCGCGAGCCGAAGTTGCCCTGGCCGTCCACCAGCGGATAGCGCAGCGTGAATTCCTGCGCCATGCGCACCGCGGCGTCGTACACGCTGGTATCGCCGTGGGGGTGGTATTTGCCGATCACGTCCCCGACCACACGGGCGCTCTTGACGTGCTTGGCGCTGGCGGCCAGGCGCATCTCGTTCATGGCGAAGAGGATGCGCCGCTGCACCGGCTTCAGGCCGTCTTCCACCTGGGGCAGCGCCCGCCCCCGCACCACGCTCATGGCATAGGCAAGGTAAGCGCGCTCAGCGTACTGGTGCAGGGGAAGGCTCTCGCCCTCGTCTTCCGGCGGGGGGGGCGGTGCCGGTGGTTCGGGCGGCGGCAGGGAATCGAAAAGATCGGGGGTTTCGTTGCTCATGGGCAAGACAGAAGGCGACGTGATGCTGGAACGGGCGGGGAGAATACCCCGCTACGCGCACGAATTCAAAGCCTTGCCCGCTTTCGGAGCGAATGGATTGTGCGCTTCGGAAACATGGTCACAGCCCTGTGCGCCCAGGGCATCCGCCGAGGTCCGGACCGGCAGGGCGATTCCGTTGGTCGTCCTGCCCATCGCTGCCGTTTGGCCATCCAAAGTGACCAACGCCAATCCGAATCACTCGCCGCGGATCAACGCGATCAGATCGTCCGTGGAGGGCAGCGCGGCGGCCTCACCTTCGGCGAGGATGCTTTCCGCCAGGGCGCGCTTGTCGTGGTGCAGCTCGACGATGCGCTCTTCGATGGTGCCTTTGGTCACCAGCCGGTACACCGTCACCGGCCGCTGCTGGCCGATGCGGTGGGCGCGGCCCATGGCCTGGTCTTCGGCGGCCGGATTCCACCATGGATCGGTGATCACCACATAGTCCGCCGCCGTCAGGTTGAGGCCGAAGCCGCCGGCCTTGAGGCTGATGAGGAACAGATCCCCCTCCCCCGCCTGGAACGCGGCGACGCGGCGCGAGCGCTCCGTCGCCGGTGTCGCGCCATCCAGGTACTGGTAGGTGATGCCCGCCTCGTCCAGCGGAACGCGCAGCAGCGTCAGGAAATCGACGAACTGGCTGAACACCAGCGCCTTGTGGCCATTGTCCACCAGCTCCGCCGCCAGTTCGGCGAAGGCCTGCACCTTGGCGCCGACGATGCCGAATTCCGGCGTCGGCAGGCGCGGATCGCAGGCGGCGCGGCGCAGCCGGGTAAGTTGGGCGAGGACGTTGAAGCGCGCTTCGCCCGGCGAAACGTTGTCGATCGTCCGCGTCACGTCCGCCACGGCCTCGCGCCGCAGCGCCTCGTAATGGGCGGCCTGGGCTGGATCGGGCGCTATGGTCAGGACCAGTTCCGTGCGCGCCGGCAGTTCCGGCAGCACCTGGGCTTTGGTCCGCCGCAGCACGAAAGGCGAAACAATCCGCCGCAACAGGTGCTGGGCGTCGCGGTCGCGGCCGCGCTCGATGGGCCCGGCGAAACGCTCGTTGAAACGGGAAATCGGACCGAGCAGGCCGGGATTGGCGAAACGCATGATGGACCACAGTTCCGTAAGCCGGTTTTCCACCGGCGTGCCGGATAGCGCCAGGCGGAAATCCGCCTCCAGTTCGAATACGGCCAGGCTGCGCTTGGCGGTGGAATTCTTGATCGCCTGGGCTTCGTCGGCGATCACGGTATGCCAGGGCCGAGCGGCAAAACGCTCCTGCGCCTGGAGCAGCAGGTTGTAGGAAACGACCACCACGTCCATCGGCCCCGCGCCGGCCACCAGTTCCTCCCGATCGCTTTCGCTGTAGAGCTGCACGCTCAGGGTGGGGGCAAAGCGCGCCGCTTCCTCCAGCCAGTTGCCGCAGACCGAGGTCGGCGCGATCACCAGCGCCGCCCCGCCGCCGCCGCGGGCGAGCAGCAGCGCCAGCGCCTGGATGGTCTTGCCCAGACCCATGTCGTCCGCGAGGCAACCGCCCAATCCCGCCGCGGCGAGGCGCATTGCCCACAGGTAGCCGTCTTCCTGGTACGGCCGCAGATCCGCCTGCAGCGCCTTCGGCAAGGTGGGAGTCTGTTCCTGGGCCGCGCGCAGGCGGTCGATGGCGGCGCGGAAAGTCGCATCCGCCTCATAGGGCACGTCTTCCAGGATTTCATCGAGCCAGGGCGCTGCCGCCCAGGGCACGCGGGTGCCATCTGCGTCGGACTGGGCAACGGCCCCCAGTTCGGCGAGGCGTTGCTTGAGGGAGCGCGTCAGGGCGGCATACACGCCGTCGCCCATGGCGATGAACCGGCTGCGGCCGCGGGAGGCGTCCAGCAGCGATTCCAGTTGCAGCACCAGCTTCTCGTCGATGGCGACCTGGCCAGCGAGGCGGAACCAGTCGCGCTGCCCCTGCACGGTGAGCCCCAGTTGGGGCCCGTCGATGGTCACCACACGGACACTCTTGCCTTTCGGCCAGTCGACGGCCGCCACGGTCGCCAGCGCCGGCAAGGTCTCCACCATGCCCAAAGCGTGTTCGGGATCCGCCACCACCCATTCGAGGGAAGCCTCATCGTCGTCGCGCTCGTCCAGGAAAGGCAGCGCGCCCAAAACGGCGTCCAGCGCCGCACGCTCCGCCTCGAGATCGCGCTGCGTTCCCACACTTTCGCCGCCGATCGCCGCCATCAGGCGGACGCGGCCCTGGCCCGGCACCAGCCGCGGGCCGTCCGGCCCCAAGGGTGCCACCACCAGGCGCAGCATCAGTGCC
>JBAWHH010000562.1:0-2787 GCA_049593715.1 Rhodocyclaceae bacterium | reverse complement strand
GTCGTGGACTGCACCACCATTTCGCCGGAGCTGTCGGGCAGCGAGTTCTTTGGTCATGAGCGGGGCGCCTTCACCGGTGCTCTGGCGGCCCGCGAAGGGGCTTTTGCCCTGGCCAACGGCGGAACGCTGTTTCTCGACGAAGTGGGCGAATTGACCCCGCCGCTCCAGGCGCAACTGCTGCGCGTCGTGCAGGAACACAAGTTCAAGCGGGTCGGCAGCAACCTGTGGCAGACCACGCAGTTCCGGCTGGTCTGCGCCACCAACCGCGATCTCGCCCAGGGAATTGCCAATGGCAGCTTCCGCGCGGATCTGTTCTACCGCATCGCCGGGTGGCAATGCCGCACCGTTCCGCTGCGGGAGCGCAAGGACGACATCCTGCCCCTGGTACGGTTTTTCGTCGCCCAGCTATACCCCGATCTCGACTGCGTGGAACTGGACGACGCCGTAAGCAGGTTCTTCCTCGCCCGTGACTACCAGGGCAACGTGCGCGAACTGCGCCAACTCGTGACGCGGATCGTAAGTCGCCATGCGGGCGCCGGACCCATCACTGTCGGCGATATTCCCCCCGGGGATCGAGACCCGGCAATGGCCGACGGTAGCGGCTGGCCGGACAGCAGCTTCTTTGCCGCCGTGCGCCTAGCCGTGGAACAGGGGATCGGTATGAAAGAAATAAGCCAGGTCGCTGCCGACGTTGCGGTCACGATGGCCATCGAGCGCGAGGGGGGCAACCTGCAGCGTGCTGCGGCGCGTCTGGGGGTGACCGACCGCGCGCTGCAATTGCGCCGCGCCCATCCGCGCCCGCCGCTTTAGGCGGCAAGCGCCGGCGAGCCCCTGGCGGTGACCATCTGCTTGTCCACGCCGAGGGCGTGGCGCCGTCGTACGGCAGCCGTCAAACGCAGGAAATTGCCGCCGAGGATCAGATCCTCGTCCTGGAGTCGAAGACCGAGCAGGCGAACCTTGCTGAGTTCCACGGCCGGATGCAGCCAGGGCCCGTCGGAACCGAACAACAGCTTGTGCGGCCCGGCCCGGCGCACCGCCTGCTGCAGCAGATCGAAGCGGCGCACGCCCGAGGTGTCGGCGTGGATGTTGGCGTGGCGCACCAGATGGTCGATCAGCGCCAGTTGGGCGCGCCAGTCGTCGGCGAAGCTGCCAAGATGGGGAATGTTGAAATCCACGTCCGGGAACTCTTCGGCAAGCAGTTCCGCCTGGGCGACCTCGCCGGCCAGGTCGTAGAGCACCGGCACGGCGAAGCGGCGCGCCGCCTCGCACACTTCGCGGCTGATGTTGGCATCGTGGCGATGAACCTTGATGCCGACGAAGCCGAGATCCGCCACCGCCGTGCGCACGAGGGAACCGATCTGCCCACGGTCGCTCGCGGCATGGACGAAAGCCAGCCCGACCAGGCGCCCCGGGTGAGCGGACACCAGGTGCGCCACTTCCTGGTTGGCGCGGCCGTAGTCCGAATGGAAAGCGGCGAAAACCGCTGTGCAGGTGATGCCCGCTCTGGCCGCCCGGTGCAGGTAGCGGCCCAGCGGGGCCGCGGTGTCCCACGGGCCGGTGAAACCGTCGCCGCGGCCGGCGTGGCAGTGGCAGTCGAAGACCGGGCCGCGGGGCATGTCGGCCGGCTCCTGTTACGCGCCGAGGACCACGATTTCCCGGCCGCGCCGCACCCAGTTGCCGCTGGCCGCCGCACCGGCGCCCGGAGGGGTGGCAAATGGGATTCCGCTCGGCCGCGGCGCGATGGCCGAGATCAAGCGCGGCGGCAGTTGCGGCACATGCTGGCGCGCAGCGTTCATCAACGCCGCCTGCACCGCCGCTTGGGGGGCCGACTGGGGCGGCGCTTTGGCCGCCTGCTGCGCCGTGGTCCGGGCGATGCGCACGAAACGGCGCGCCATTTCGAATTCGCGGTCCTCGACTTCCAGCCCGGCAAACTCCATCTCCAGGGCTTTGCTCAAGGCTCCGCCCAGGGCGCTGCCCACGGCCGTGCCGACCCCCGGAATGGGGATCAGCGATCCCAGGGCGCCGCCGACGAAAGGCAGGGCTTTCTTCGCCACCGCCTTGAGCACGCCGGTGAAGGGCTTGGCGACGCGGCCGACGAAGGAACCCACTTTCTTGATGCCTTTCCAGATCTTGCCGAGGAATTCCTCCAGTTCTTCCTCGCTGGATACGGCCAGCAGCTCGGCGGCGAGGGCGATTTCTTCCGCTTCGGTGTAGGGGCTCTCGGCCTCGGTTGCGAGCGCTGCGAACTCGAATTCCCCCGCGTCCTGCGGCGTGCCGAATTGCATGACTTCGAACGTACCGCGGCGGGCGGCGCAGGCGGGACACTGACAGGTGGATACATGCATGATGGTCTCCTCGTGGGTGAGTCGTTACTGCCTGGCGCGTCGCTCAGAAACTCTCGGTGTCGAAAACACCGGCGCCGCGCATCTCCTCTTCCAGTTCGCGGGACGGACCGTTGGTAAGGTTCGGGCGCCAGCGGGCGATGAGCCTTTCCTGCATTCGCGCGCGCTCGGCTGGCGTTGCCACAGCCATGACCGCAATGGCGAAGGAATAGGGAACGGGATCCACGGCCATTCGGGTGAGGCACAACAAGTGCTCCATCAGGCGCCGGCGGAGGTTGGCGGTCTCGCCGACGTAGAAAGGCTGCTTGTGCTTGAGCAGGACGTACACGCCGGGGCGGGGCGCGCTGCGGGCTGCCATGGAGAGCGGCTGCGGCGGGCTGAGACGGGGCGGGGGCAGGGGCGCGTCCAGGCCGCCCTCCTGCTGCGGTTCTGCTGCCGATTGGTC
>JBAWHH010000561.1:0-2139 GCA_049593715.1 Rhodocyclaceae bacterium | reverse complement strand
GGTCAGCACCGCGGCGACGGCCACCAGCCCCCAGCCCAGCGCGTCCCCCAGCCCGCCCCGATGGGCCTTCTGCGCCAGGGCGCTGAAGAACTCCCCACCCCCGAGGCCGCTCACAAAGCCGGCGAAGCCGCCGATGCTCAGGGAGATCAGCGCGCCCACCAACTGCGGCGCCGAAAGAACCCACAAAGGCCAGGTCGCGGGCGGCTTCGGTGACGGTGGGCCCTGGTCCTGCTCGCGCGCACGGGCGAGCAAGGCGGTCAGGTCGTGCGGCTTGTCACTCATTGGCGGGAGCGACTGGCTCACGGGACGAACAGGGCCTGGCAGGAGACGAACCCGAGGCTCGCGGCCAGCAACACCCAGCCGAGCACGCGGACAGCGGCGGAGGGCCGGGGCAGATCCGCCGGCTGGTCTGGCGCCTGGACCGCGGGCGGCGCCGGGCGCTGATCGGGGCGGGGGGGCAATGGATTGGGCATTCCTGTGGATCGGTGCGGGGTTCGGGAGAGTCCGGCGCTGACGCGCGGCACCTGTCGTTGGACCGGCCGGCGGCCCATGGGTTGCGGCGCCGCCGCGCGCACCGACATGCTATATCAAACGACGGCGAGAGACTTTGGCGCGCGCCGCAGGCCGGCACCGAGGTACCCGACGCACTGTCACGCGCGCGTTCGAGCCAAGTGCCAGATGGCTCTGCACGGTGCGCTCGGGTTGGAGGCGGCGACAGCGCGCGGGGCAAGGGGACGCGCAGGGCGCGCCGGCAGACATGACCATACGATTGGGGAATCGGGATGGAGGACTGTGAAAATAGTCCTCGCTGGAGACGTCCGAACGATACCGTCGCCCGCCGGCAAAGAGTTCAACCTAGAAACCTCAGTTGGACGTGGCCGAGGGTGCGGCTTGCAGGCTGGCTGGCGAGGCGCGAGGAGGACGCAGGATCGGCCCCTGCTACGACGAGCAACGCCGCCAGACGGCCTGCTAGTCGTGCAATCGGGCGCGTAGCGCGCTCACCTCGGAGGTGAGTTCCGCAGGAGAGAAGAAGTTGAGTTTCCACAGGCATTTGCGCGGCTTTTCCAGCGGTCCACTGGGGTTTCTAGGTTCAAAGCCTATCTGAAAAAAGGGGACGAAGGACTACACAATCCGGGGATTGCGCGAATCCGCCGCCAAAAAGGTTGTATTGCCCGCATACCACGCCCGGCGGCGTTGCCCCCGACAGAACCCGACAGCCATGACAGCCGTGAAGGCTGCGGCCGGCTCGCCGTGCCGACGCAGACTCCGCGCCTACCAGTAGTTCTCCACGCTGATGTGCCCCGGCTCGCGCCGCCGGTGTTTCCTCAGGCCCCGCTCAGTCAGGGTGCGCATCGTGTCTTCCACCATGTCCGGGTTGCCGCACAGCAAAATCTGGCTGGTCGCCGCGCCGATGGGCAGGCCCGCTTGATTCTCCAGCGTGCCGTCGGTGATGGCGGCCGGGATGCGGCCGCCCAGGGCGCCGGGGACCGGCTCGCGGCTGACGACGGGGATGAAGGCGAACTGGTCAGGATGTGCGCCGGCGATGGAACGGATGGTGTCCGGGTAGATGAGGTCCGCGGCGTAGCGCACGCCATGGACCAGACGCACCTGCTGGTAGCGCTGCCAGGGCTGGGGCGTCTTGAGGATGGAGAGGAAGGGCCCGATTCCCGTACCGGTCGCCACCATCCACAGGTGGGCGGCCGGCGGAATTTCGTCCAGGATCAGGAAACCCGCCGCCCGCGGCCACACCAGCACTTCATCGCCAGGTTCCAGCGCGGCCAACCGGGCGCTGAGGGGGCCATGGGGAACAACGCCGAACACGACTTCCAGCGGCTGCTCGGCGGGGGCGTTGACCAGGGAATACGGGCGGGCAACGATTTCGCCGTCGATCTCCAGCCCGAGTTTGGTGAACTGGCCGGCGGCAAAGGGATCGATCTCCGCCGCGATACGCAGGGAAAACATCCGCTCGTTCCAGGCCACGTTGCCGCTTACTTTCCCACGCCTCCATTGCTGCGCCATCGCCCCGCCTCCCGAACCTGACCAAGGGTCGACCGGGAGAGCGCGGCGCGGGTTCCTGGGGCGCGTGCGACGGGGTGCTGCCTACTTCTTCGGCAGCCCCCCCAGCAGGGCGGCGATCTG
>JBAWHH010000560.1:0-12526 GCA_049593715.1 Rhodocyclaceae bacterium | reverse complement strand
GGGCAGGACGGTCGCTACCGGCCGTCCTGCCCCGTGGTCCTATCGAGACCGCAATGAAAACCCCGCGTTCAAACGATGCGTCAACCGATGGTCCAGGTGTCACCGCCGCCGAGAAGATGGGCGAGGTCGCCTTGTCCCTTTGCCGTGCGGGCGTCGGCGCTCAACTGGCCGTTGAGATCCTGGTAGGTGGGCGCCTCGATGGCGCGGAAGACGCCGAGCGGAACCGGTAAATTGGGCGCGTCGAACTGGGAGAGGAAAAACGCCAGCCCGCTGTGGGCGGCGCCCTCGTCGTGGACCAGCACGTCCTCCTCGCCAACACCGCCCGCTCCCCCGACGCTTACCACCTTGGGCTCCAGCCCGTGCAGGCAGATGCCCTTGTCGCGTTCGTTGCCGTAGATGAGCGGCTTGCCGTGTTCCAGCATCAGGCGCACGTTGGCACGGTTGGCTTTGTCGGTTAGGGCGTCGTAGGTGCCGTCGTTGAACACGATGCAGTTCTGCAGCACTTCGACGAAGGCCGTACCAGGATGAGCCGCGGCGCGCGCCAGCACCTGGGCCATGTGGGGCTGATCCGCGTCCACCGTGCGGGCGACGAAGGTAGCGCCGGCGCCCAGGGCCAGGGCAACGGGACTGAAAGGCCGGTCGATATTGCCCAGGGGCGTGGACTTGGTCTTCTTGCCCATTTCGGTGGTTGGCGAATACTGGCCCTTGGTCAGGCCGTAGATGCGGTTGTTGAGCACGATGATTTTGAGCCCGATATTGCGCCGCATGGCGTGGATGAAATGGTTGCCGCCGATGGCCAGGGCGTCTCCATCACCGGTCACCACCCAGACGGACAGTTCCGGCTGGGTCAGCTTCAACCCAGTGGCGATGGCCGGTGCGCGGCCATGGATGCCATGCATGCCGTAGGTTTCCATGTAGTAGGGGAAGCGGCTGGAACAGCCGATGCCGGAGACGAAGGCAAAGTTCTCCCGCGGAATGCCCAGGGTGGGCATCAGCTTCTGGATCTGCGACAGCACGGCGTAGTCGCCGCAACCGGGGCACCAGCGCACGTCCTGGCTCGATTCGAAATCCTTCTTCCGCAGGCTGGCGCTAACGGGTGTTTCTTGCACATTGTTCATGGTGTCGACTCCTCAGGACAGTTCCAGCATGCGGGCGTAGAGTTCCGCCACCTGGAACGGTTTGCCCTGGACCTTGTTCAGGGTCAGCACGTTCAGCAGATAGTGCTCCCGCAGCAGACGGGAAAGCTGCCCCATGTTCAGTTCCGGAACCAGGATGGTGCGGTAGCGCCGCAGCGTGTCTCCCAGATCCTGCGGCAAAGGGTTGATGAATCGCAGGTGCAGATGGGCGACCGCTTTCCCCGCCGCTTCCGCTTTTTGCCGGGCTTGAGCGATGGCGCCGTAGGTGCTGCCCCAGCCAACCACCAGCAATTCGCCTTCTTCCGGACCCTCCACCGTCGTCGGCGGGATCTCGCGCACGATGCCGGCTACCTTCGCCTGACGGACTTCCACCATGCGCTGGTGGTTGCGTGCGTCGTGGGAAATGTTGCCGGTGAGGAAGTCTTTCTCCAGGCCGCCGATGCGATGCTCCATGCCCGGCGTGCCGGGAAGCACCCAGGCGCGGGCGAGGTTCTCGTCGCGGGCATAGACCGCATAGCCTTCGGCATCGGTGCGTTGCTTGACCTCGATGCGCGGCAGGCTGGCCACGTCGGGAATCCGCCACGGCTCGGCGGCGTTGCCGATGCCGCCGTCGGACAACAGGATGATTGGCGTCATGTACTTGACGGCGAGACGAACCGCCTCGATGGCGCAGTCGAAACAGTCGGCGGGGGAGTTGGCGGCGATCACCGGGATCGGGCACTCGCCGTTGCGGCCATAAACGGCCTGCAGCAGGTCCGACTGCTCGATCTTGGTGGGCAGGCCGGTGGACGGCCCGCCGCGCTGGACATTCACGATCACCAGCGGCACTTCCAGCATCGTCGCCAAGCCCAGCGCTTCGGTCTTCAGCGCCATACCTGGGCCCGACGTGGTGGTGAGCCCCAGCGCACCGCCATAGGCGGCGCCGATGGCGGAACAGATGCCGGCAATCTCGTCCTCGGCCTGGAAGGTGGTGACGTTGAAATGCCGCAGCGCCGCCAGCTCGTGCATGATGTCCGAGGCGGGCGTGATGGGGTAAGAGCCGAGGAACAGCGGCGTGCCCGAGAGTTCCGACGCGGCGACGAAGCCCAGCGCGGCGGCGTGGTTGCCGGTGATGCTGCGATACTTGCCCGGCCGCAGCGGCGCCGCGCGCATCTGGTAGCTGGTGGCGAACACTTCCGTAGCTTCGGCGTAGGCGTAGCCGGCGCGCAGCGCCTTGATGTTGCCTTCCGCCAGGCGCGGGTTTTTGCCGAACTTGCGGTCCGCGTCCACCACGTTGTCATCCAGATCCCGGCCGAACAGGCACAGCATCAGACCCAGGGCGAAGTAGTTCTTGCACAGGCCCACTTCTTTTTTCGTCAGCGCGGAATCGCGCAACGCGTTGGCGGTCAGGGTGGAAATGTCGATCTTGAACAGCCGGTAACCTTCCAGGCTGTCGTCATCGAGCGGGTTGGACTTGTAGCCGGCCTTGGCCAGGTTGTTGTCGGTGAACGCGCCGCGGTTGGCGATGACGATGCCGCCGTGCTTGACGTCCGGCAGATTGGTCTTCAGCGCCGCGGGATTCATCGCCACCAGCACGTCCGGCGCGTCGCCCGAGGTATGGACTTCGCCCGCACCGAGGTGGATCTGGTAGCCCGAGACGCCGAACAGGGTGCCGGTGGGCGCGCGGATTTCCGACGGGTAGTCGGGGTGGGTGACGAAGTCGTGGCCGGCCATGGCCATCGCCTTGGAGAACTCGGTGCCGGTCAACTGCATGCCATCGCCGGAATCACCGACGAAGCGGATGACGACACTTTCCAGTTCTTCGACGGGGCGCATTCCCGCGCCCTCGACGCTCTTTTCCGCTAGATCAGCGGCGGGTGTTGAATTCGACAAAAGCTTCTCCTATCACAAGGCAAATTCGTCAGTCTCAGGCGCCAGACCGTGCTGGCGCGTAGATCGGTATTCGGTTGAGGTCGCACATACGGCGGCCCACCCGCTCATTGGCGCAGTCTGGCCAGAGGAATCACACCTGGGGCGGGCTGGAGAGCACATCCTTCAACAGGGGGATGGTGATGTTGCGCTGCCGTTCCAGCGATACCCGGTCCAACGCTCGCAGAACGGCCATCAGGTAGGGCAGGTCGCGCTCGCCATGGCGCAGCAGGTAGTCGATCACTTCCCGTTCCACGCGCATGCCGCGACCGGCGGCGTGGCAGGCCAAGATCTGCGCCTTGCCTTCGTCGTCCAGTGGATGCACCTGGAACACCAGTGCGGAGCCGATGCGGGTGCGCAGGTCTTCCCGTAACGCCAGTTGCAGCGGCGGAACGTCTCCGGCCAGCAGCAGGGCGAGGCCGAGATCCCGGGCGGCGTTGAAGGCGCGGAACAGGGCGATCTGGGCGGCCCCGCCGAGCTGATGCACATCGTCGACGATCAGCAGGCCGTCCGCCGGCATCTCCATTTCGTCGCCCGCCCGTGGCCCCTCCACGAAAGCCACTGGGCGGCCCTGGTTCTGGGCGGCAAGGCCCGTTGCCCGCAGCAGGTGGCTGCGCCCGCTGCCCGGCATGCCCCAAAGGTAGAACGATTCGCGCGCGGGAACGGCGGCCAGGGTTTCCAGCGCGGCCAACAGTTCGCCGTTGGTTCCGGTCACGAATCCTTCGAAAGTCGGTGGCGCGTCGGGTTGGATGTCGAGCAGCAGTTGCTTCATCGGCTGCGGAGGGTTGCGGCAGGCAACGGCAGGTCAGGTCGCGAGGTCATTCGCGCGGCCTGTGGCCCAGGTAAACCGGGCTGTTCATGTACTGGATGCGCAATTCCCGCAGGCCCACCAGCAACGCCGCGCTGGTGGGCAGGGCGATCAGCACGCCGACGAAGCCGAACAGTTGCCCAAACGCCATCAAGGCGAAAATCACCACCAGCGGATGCAGGCCGATGCGGTCGCCGACCAGGAACGGCGTCAGGGCGAAACTTTCCAACAACTGGCCGATGCCATAAACCACGGCGACGCCGATGATGATGCCCGGCCCCTGGAACTGCAGCACCGCCACCAGCAACGCCAGGCTCAAGCCCGTGGCGTAACCGACATAGGGGATAAAAATCAGCAGGCCGGTGAGGATGCCCACCGGCAGGGCGTATTCGATGCCGGCGATCCACAGGCCGATGCTGTAGTAAATGGCGAGGATCAGCATCACCATCAATTGGCCGCGCAGAAATTCCGCCATCACGCGGTCGATGTCGCCGAGGATGCGCAGCGCCCGCTCGTGCATCGGGCGGGGGATGAACTCGGCGATGCGCAGCGCCAGGTGGTCCCAGTCACGCAGCAGGTAGAACATCGCCACCGGCATGAGCAGCAGAGTGGCCATCAGTCCGAAAACGGCCAGTCCGCCCAGTTTCACCGACTGCAGCACGCTGCCCGCCAGCTTCTGCGCCGAAGCGGAGTTTTCGCTCAGCAGTTGGCGCAGGGATTCGGTATCGAGCTGCAATTGCACGCCCAAATGCTCCTGAACCCAGGGCGCAATCTTCTCCTGGAGCACGAGGGCGTAGGTTGGGATCCGGGTACCGAGCAGGCTCGCTTCGCGCACCACCATGGGCACCAGGATCAGCGCCAGCAAGCCCAGCAGCGTCAGGACGACGAGAATGGTTACGGCCGTGCCCGCGGTGCGAGGCATGCCCACCGCTTCCATGCGGTCCACCAGGGGATCGCAGATATAGGCGAAGATGGCGGCCAGCAGGAACGGCGTGAGTATGGGGGAGATCGCGAACAGCAGCCAGACGATACCCCCCAGGACGCCGATCCAGATGAGCGCCTGTAGTCTGAAATTGAAATCAGGAGCCATAGTGGGCGATGGTGCGGGACAGCGGGAGAAGCGTTTCCGGTAAACTGGCGCAGGCCATTGAACTGGCCCGCAGTGTACCAACAATCCCTTTCCCTATCCCATTGATTCGCCGCCGCGCTCGCCGCCCTTCTTTATGACCACGCAACAATCTGATTCTGTCCTGGGTTCCCTCAGCTACCGCGATGCCGGTGTGGATATCGATGCCGGCGATGCGCTGGTGGAGCGCATCAAGCCTTTTGCCCGGCGCACGCTACGGCCGGAAGTGCTGGGCGGCATCGGCGGCTTCGGAGCCCTGTTCGATCTGAGCGGCAAATACCGGCAGCCGGTGCTGGTTTCCGGGACAGACGGTGTCGGCACCAAGCTCAAGCTGGCGTTCCAACTCGACCGCCACGACACGGTGGGCATCGATCTGGTGGCCATGAGCGTCAATGACATCCTGGTCCAGGGCGCCGAGCCGTTGTTTTTCCTCGACTATTTCGCCTGCGGCAAGCTGAGCGTGGAGACTGCCGCGCAGGTCGTGCAGGGTATCGCGCGGGGCTGCGAACTGGCTGGCTGCGCGCTGATCGGCGGCGAAACGGCGGAAATGCCCAGCATGTACCCCGATGGGGAATACGATCTCGCCGGTTTCGCCGTCGGCGCCGTGGAGAAGTCACGCATCATCGACGGCTCCACCATCCGCCCCGGCGACGTGGTGCTGGGTCTGGCCTCCAGCGGCGCCCATTCCAACGGTTATTCCCTGCTGCGCAAAGTGCTGGAGCGGTCCGGCGCCGATATCGGTGCCGCCTTCGACGGCGAGCGTTCACTGGCCGATGTGGTGATGGCGCCGACCCGCATCTACGTCAAACCCCTCCTGGGGCTGATCTGGGAGCAGCCGGGTTTGGTCAAGGGCTTGGCCCACATCACCGGCGGCGGGCTGCTGGAAAACGTGCCGCGCATTCTCGGCGATGGCTTGAAAGCTGTGTTGCGGAAAGCAGCGTGGCCGCGGCCCCGGCTGTTCGACTGGCTGCAGGCCGAAGGCGGCATCGCCGAAACGGAGATGCACCGTGTCTTCAACTGCGGCATCGGCATGGTGGTCGTGGTCGCCGCCGAACAGGCGACGCAGGCGCGCAGCCGGCTCGAAGCCTTGGGTGAAACGGTGTTCGAACTCGGCACCATCGAAATGCGCGAAGGTTCGGAGCCGCAGACGGTCGTGCTGTGATCCGTGGTAGCTGGCTAGCGTCGGCACGACCCGTTTAGGCCATGCCCTACGCGACCACCGGCGCGGTGCGCCTCTATTACGAGATTCGCGGTGCGGGTTCTCCGCTGCTTTACCTCAGCGGCACCGGGTCGGACCTGCGCCGGCCGCCCAATGCCCTGGAGCGCCAACTCGCTGCTGATTTCCAGGTGCTGATGTTCGATCAGCGCGGTCTCGGTCAGTCCGACAAGCCTGATTGCTGCTACACCATGGCCGGCTATGCCCAGGATGCCGCGGCATTGCTGGATGCCGTAAGGTGGCCCGCCTGTCCGGTCCTCGGCTATTCCTTCGGGGGCATGGTGGCCCAGGAACTGGCTTTGCGGTTTCCGGAGCGAGTGGAGCGCTTGACGCTCCTTTCCACGACCAGCGGCGGTCCGGGCGGCTCATCGTACCCCTATCACGAACTGATTTCGCTGACGCCCGCACAACGGGCGCGGCGGATGGTGGAACTGGGTGATCTGCGCCGTGACGAGCAGTGGCAATCGGAGAATCCCAAGCTTTTTCAGGCCCTTCAGGCCGAAGCGCTGGCCTCCATCGAGTTCGCCGCGGAAGAAACTGATCATGGGATGGGGGAGCGCCGCCAGCTCGAAGCGCGCTGCGGCCACGACACCTGGGACCGGCTGCCGCAACTGCGCCTACCGGTTTCTGTCTTGGGGGGGCGCTACGACGGTGTGGCTGCGCCTGCTTGTCAGGAGTCCCTGGCGGGCCGGATACGGGGCGCTGCCTTCAAACTGTTCGAAGGCGGGCACCTGTTCTTCCTCCAGGATTCGCGGGCCTATCCGCGGATCCGCGCGTCGCTGGCGGGATAGCCATCCGTTTGGAGGATGGCCCGCCCCGGGTTGCGACCTGCAGTCACGCCGCTTTCTTTTCGCGGCCGCGCAGAAACGGGAAGAGCCGCGCGAAAAAATCGCCTTTTTTCTGATGCCGGGTGACAAAGCTGGCGTATTCCTTGTCCGAGCCGAGAATGTGCTTCACCAGCCAGTCGGTGAGGTAATGCAGTAGATCCAGTTCGATGGGCTTGCCTTTGGACACCAGGTTGCGCGTGTTGCCCAGCTTGTCGATGAACGCCTGGTGCTGTTGCTTGTGCATGTTGAAATCGGGGAACTTCTCCACGCGCATCAGCACTTCTTCCGCCGTGAAATGGGCGCGGGTATAGGACTCGAGTTCGCGCAGAACACCGTCGATGCTGTCGGCGGCGCGTTTCGCCACGATGGCGGTCCACAGCTCGTTGATGATCGTGAGCAATTCCTTGTGCTGGCTGTCGATCTCCGGAATACCCAACTCCAATTCATTGGACCACTGGGCGATGGTGTAGGTCTTCATTTTCTTCTCCAAGGTTCGCATCAAAAGGCAGCGACAGAGGTCCTGTGCCAGGTCCCGATCGCGATGAAGCGCAAGGCGATCGGCATTACCTGAAACGAATGATCCGTCAAACCGGGGCGCAGTATAGGCAGGCCTATCAGCCGAGGCTTATGCACTCCATCACATCCCGCAGATGGCGGTGTGGCGTAGTCCGCGAATGGGCGATGTTAGAATCGTCGCCGGCTCCTAACCGTGACTTGCCATGATTGTCCTGAACCTCTGCTGCAGCAACCGCCATCGTTTCGAAGGCTGGTTCGGATCCAATGAGGTGTTTCAGCGTCAGTCGGAAGCGGGCGAGGTGAGGTGCCCGATCTGCGGCAATCGCGACATCACGCGCCTGCCGTCGAATCCGCGCGTGCTGCGCGGCGCGGCGGAGCAGCCTCGTCGTGAGCAGGCGGAGGAGGGCGGCAATGTCCGTCAGGCGGTTGCGCCAATGAAATCCGTGCTCGCGCTGATGCGCCGCATCCTCGACGAGAGCGAAGATGTCGGCGAGCGGTTTCCCGAGGAAGCCCGGCGCATTCATTACGAAGAGGCGCCGCAGAGAAATATCCGCGGTCTGGCGACCAACGAAGAGGCCGCCGAACTGGAAGAAGAAGGCATTAAGCTTCTCGCTCTTCCCATTCCCCCGACCCGCGGCCTGCACTGAAAAGCGACGGCGTTCGCCGTGGGCGGGCGCTATTTTGCCGCGCGGGGGATTCTCCCCATAGACTTCGCTCAGGGCCTGGTTGGCGGTTCCGTTTTGTCCATCGGTCTCGCCGGGGCAGACACGGTGGCCGTCAGGCGAGCCAGCGCCCGAACCAGTCGGCAGCGTGCCGGGCAACCTGCTCCAGCGTGCCGGGTTCCTCGAACAAATGGGATGCGCCGGGAACGATCACTAGTTCCCTGGGGCAGTCCAGGAAAGCCGCGGCGCGGCGATTCAGGTCGATCACCGTGCCGTCGTTGCCGCCGACGATGAGCAGCGTCGGGCTCGTCACCTGTTCCAGCGGCGCGCGCCCTGCCAGATCGGGCCGTCCGCCCCGCGATACCACTGCCGCACATTTGTCCCCGATTTTTGCCGCAGCGCGCAACGCCGCGGCAGCGCCGGTACTCGCACCGAAGTAGCCCATCTTCAAGGTGCTAGTTTCGGACCGGTTCTCCAGCCAGCGCGTAGCGGCCAACAGGCGTTCGGTGAGCAGGTTGATGTTGAAGCGGTTGTCCGCATCGCGGTCTTCGTGGCGGGTGAGCAGGTCGAAGAGCAGGGTGGCGAACCCGCGCTGCTGCAGGGCTTCCGCCACGAACCGGTTGCGCGGGCTCAGGCTGCTGCTGCCGCTGCCGTGGGCAAAGGCCACCACGCCCATCGGATCGGCCGGAACGACCAGGCTGCCTTCCAGGTGGACGTGGCCTCCCGCGGAGATATGGGCCTCGATGGGCCGGCCGGGGGCGGTCACGCACGCGCCCCGGTGCAGAACTCAGGGTGCTGACACATTGACCCGCACCGGCACCCGGCGGCGCCCGAACTGGCCGTCGAACGCCCCGAAACGGCCGGCGATATGGGCCTGGCAGAATTCGCAGCGCCCCTCGTTGTCGAGATGGTAAGCGTCGATCTCGTACCAGTCGCGCACCACCACCGCCTTGCCGCAGGCCGGGCAGAAAGTGCTGCCGCCTTCCGGGTCGTGCACGTTGCCGGTATAGACGTAGCGGATGCCTTCAGCCCGCGCGATCCGGCGCGCCCGCGTCAAGGTGGGGGAGGGCGTGGCGGGAATGTCCATCATCTTGTAGTCGGGATGAAATGCGCTGAAATGCAGCGGCACGTCCACGCCCAACTCGCGCACGATCCACTTCGACAGTGCCTCGATTTCGGCGTCGGAATCGTTCTTGTCCGGGATCAGCAGGGTGGTGATCTCGAACCAGACGCTGGTTTCGTGTTTCAGATAAACAAGGGTATCGAGCACCGGTTGCAGCCGGCCGCCGCAGAGCTTGAAGTAGTAGTCGTCGGTGAAGGCTTTGAGGTCGACGTTGGCGGCGTCGATCTTGGCGTAAAAGTCCCGCCGGGCGGCGTCGTGCATGTAGCCGGCGGTGACGGCGACGGTCTGGATCCCCAAGGCGTGGCAGGCGTCGGCCGCATCCATGGCGTATTCGGCGAAAATCACCGGATCGTTGTAGGTGAACGCCACGCTGCGGCAACCTTCCCGGGCCGCCACCTCGGCGATGGTCTCCGGCGTGGCGGCGTCCATCAGCGTGTCCATCTCCCGCGACTTGGAAATGTCCCAGTTCTGGCAGAACTTACAGGCAAGGTTGCAGCCGGCGGTGCCGAAGGAAAACACGCTGCTGCCCGGGTAGAAATGGTGTAGCGGCTTCTTCTCGATGGGGTCGATGCAGAAACCCGACGAGCGCCCATAGGTGGTCAGGACCATCCGCCCGCCTTCCGCCTTGCGCACGAAGCAGGCGCCGCGCTGGCCGTCGTGCAGGCGGCAGTCCCGCGGGCAGAGATCGCACTGGATGCGGCCGTCGTCGCAGACGTGCCACCAGCGGCCCGGATAGGTGGATTCGGTTATGCCCATTGCGGCTCCGGTTCTTTCCATTTCGTCACGCCATAGCGGGCCAGCGCTACTTTCTCGTCCCAGAAATCGCCGGGCAGGCCAGCTTTCCTTTTCAGTTCAGCCATGAAACGGCGCGCGTCCGGGAGGCTTTCCCAAACTTGGGGCAGGAAGGTGGCGCGGTGGCCCTCGTGCGTGAGAATCAGACCGTCGATCCCGGGCCGCAGTTTCGCCAGGGCGTCCGCCTCGTCGCGAAAACCGAAAGGTTCGGGCGCCGTCAGCAGCGAAACCTCGATCCGAGTGCGCGGCAGTTCGTCCTGTCCCAGCGGATGGAACCGCGGGTCGCAGAACGCGGCGGCCAGCGCGTTCTCCTGCACGTCCTGGCCCAGGTGTCGGTAGGCCTCCAGCGTACCGATGCAGCCGCGCAATTGGCCCGCCTGGGTGAGGGTGACGAAGGTGGCGCCCGGCTCGTCGAGGGCCGGATGGTCGGGAGCGTCCCGACTGGGCAGGCCGAAGCGGCTGGCAATGGCGTTGCGGGCGAGACGGAGCAGAGCTTCGCCCAGTTCAATGGACATGGACGGCATCTTCGAACAGCGCAAATGCGCCGTAACCCACGACACGGGAGCGGTCGCCGGCGGTATCCCCGGAATTGCGCAGATCGAGCAGCTTGGGCACCAAGCCGCGGCGGCGGGCCGCCACCATCAGGCCGGCCACCGGGGTTGCGCCACAAGCCTGCTCGTGGTGCAGATCGGAATCCAGCGCCAGGATCGCCCCTGCGGTGCGGCGATCGATGTCCTGTGCCTCGCGGTAGGGGTGGTAGTGGGACAGATCCGAGCTGATGACGATCAGCGTCTCGCCGCCGCCCCAAAGCAGGTCGATGACCTCAGCCACTTCTTCGGGCGAGGCTTGCCCGACGACGAAGGGAACCAGCGTGAAGCGGTCCAGCACACTCTGCAGGAAGGGCAGTTGTACCTCCAACGCGTGTTCCAGCGCGTGGGTGGAAATGCTCTCGATGACGCGCGGCAAACGGCGCGCACAAGCCATGGCCTCGGCGTCCAGTTCCACCTCGCCCAGCGGCGTGGCGAATGCGCGCGCAACCGGCAGCGCCAACCCGCGCACCGCTACACGGTGGGCCGGCCCGAACATCACCACTCGCCGGATCGCGCTGTGCCACGGGTAAAGACGGGCGTAGGCATGAGCCGCAACAGGGCCGGAATACACGTAGCCCGCATGGGGCACGATCAGCGCTTTCGGTTGGGGGGAATCGGCGTCGCCGAGCGTTCGCGCTTCGGCGAGCATGGTTGCGACGTCGGTCTGTAGGGTGGGTGCATCACCGGGATAGAACATGCCGGCGACGGCGGCGGGGCGGATGTCGTTCATGGATGGCTCCCGAATGTCCTGAGGAGAAGATGGGGCCCAAGATTCGCTGGTTCAACGACTCGACAAAATTATAGGATTCCCCGGGTGACGAAGTTCTGCGATGCGTCAACCGAACTGCCATATCAGGGAAGCGCCGATGCCGATTGCCGCCGTCACCATCGCCGGCAGGACGCCGCGGGCGAGCCCGCGGCCGGCGATAGCCGCCGACAGCCCGAATTTGAAGAATACGTTGGCGACCACCGCGAGCCCGATGGCAATGACCGCCGTGTCGCCGTTCAACTGGGTCATCGCGTAGAGACGCAGGCTGGACAGGGTGATGGCATCGACGTCGGTGAGGCCGGACACCAGCGCCACGCCATAGATGCCGCTATCGCCGGCGATGTCCGACAACCAGGCGGAGAGGAATAGCACCGCCGCGTACATTGCGCCAAAACCTAGCGCCGCGCGCAGTTCGGTGGGGTTGCGCACCTGGGGCATCGGCAGGGAATCCGTGCGCCGCAACTGGCGCCAGCCGTAACCTGCAACGGCCGCGGCGGGGACCAGTCCCGCCACCAACGTACTGGCGATCTCAGTCAGCAGCGCAGGGGCCAGCACGCCGACGATGCCCGCCACCCTGATCATCATGATGACGTTGGCCAGCAGGATCACCACCGTCGCCGTGGTCGTCATGCCCGGGTCGCGGCGCGCGTCGCGGGCGAAGACAAGGGTGGTGGCGGTGCTCGACACCAGACCGCCGAACAGGCCGATGAGCGGCGCCCCGCTGCGCGGGCCCACCAGGCGCAGTGCTGCATAACCGGCCAGGCTCATGCCCGCGATCAGCACCACCATGAGCCAGATCTGATGCGGGTTGAATGCGTTGTACGGCCCGTAATCGCGGTCCGGCAACACCGGCAGGATGATCAGGCTGAGCACGCCGAACTGCAGCATCGAAGAGTAGTCCGCCGCCGTCAGCCGGCTTGCGATACCGCGCAGTTCGGTCTTGGCGTACAACAGAACGGTGGTGGCGATGCCCAGCATCACCGCTACGCGATGGTAGCCGTACCAGACCAGCGCACCCAGGCAGTAGCACACCAGCAGGGCGACCACGGAAGT
>JBAWHH010000559.1:0-2864 GCA_049593715.1 Rhodocyclaceae bacterium | reverse complement strand
ACCAAGGGTGCGGCTACCGCGGGTAACGGCGGTTCCGGCGGCGCGGGCGGCAGTGCTTCCACGTCGGCTTCGGCCAGTGGTGGCGCGGGCGGTGCGGGCGGCGTTGGCAACGGCGCAGTCGGCGGTGCAGGCGGAGCCGGTGGCAGCAACAGCGTCAATGCCGGTTCCTGGGCGATGACCAACCAGATCAACGGTGGCTTCTCCGCCGCCGCCGGGATCAGCGTGGTGAACCAGAACACCGGTATCAACTCGCTGGCCCAGCAGGCGATCAATGTCCAGTCCAACCTGAGCCTCGGCAAGTAAGTCGCGGCTTAGGGGCGTGTCCGGGGGCCTTCGGGCTCCCGGAAGCCATTCGGGTACATGAACTGGAGAGCGCCTTGCTACAACACCCTCGCTGGACAGCCGGTGGTTTTGCCTTGGTTGCGGCACTCAATTGGCCTTGCGCCGTGCTGGCGGAAGATGCGGTTGAATCGTCGCCACCAGCAGCAAACGCCACGCAAGGCACGGTCGCAGTTGTGCCACAGGATGGGGATTCCCGGCCGGCCGAATTCCTTGGCGCACCCGCAGTAGACGCTGCATCGCTCGACACAAGTCGCGGCGGTGCGGAAACCGTGATTCTCAATGACATCAATTCGACTGGCACAGTTCATGGCAACCAGGCGAGCAACCTGACCACCGGCAGCAACTATCTGGCCGATGGGGCATTCGCCGGTGCCAGCGGTTTCTCCACGGTGCTGCAAAACACCGGCAACAACGTGTTGATCCAGAACTCCACCATCATCAACATGCAACTCAAGTGAAGCGGAGATCCAGAGTGAAACGCTTGGCCGTCCTGGCTTCACTGTCGATGGCAACCGTGGCCACCATCCCGGCCGCCCTGGCCGGCATGGTGAACACGCCCGTCGAAGCGGGAGGATCCTTTTCCGTCCCGGTGAAGAGCTTGAGGGAATCGCGCTTCGGCAGCACGATTCGCCAACAATTCGATTTCAGTTGCGGCTCGGCCGCCCTGTCCACCCTTCTCACCCACCACTACGGTCACCCAGTGCGGGAGGAGGATGTATTCGCCGCGATGTTCGAGCGCGGGGACAAGAACAAGATCCGCCGCGAAGGCTTTTCCCTGCTCGACATGAAGAACTACCTGGAAGCCCATGGCTTCAAGGCCGATGGCTTCCGCACCGATCTGGACCAGCTCGCCATCTCGGGCATTCCCGCCATCGTCTTGATCAAGGAAAACGGCTACAACCATTTCGTCGTCGTGAAAGGGTTCAAGGATGGCCGCGTGCTGATCGGCGACCCCTCCGCCGGAACCCGCGCCATGCCGCGGCGTCAGTTCGAATCCATCTGGCAGGATCAGGTTCTGTTCGTAGTGCACAACCGGCGGGAAGTGGCGCAGTTCAACAAGTCGAGCGACTGGCGGGTGGCGCCGCGGGCGCCGGTTGCGGCGAACGCCCACGGCAACACCACCGACGTACTGCTATTCCGCCCCAGCGCACGCGATTTCTGACCGGAGCACCTTAGATGAGCTTGAATCCTGCCACGCCCCGCGATTTGATCGTAGCCGGCCTGGTTTCGGTGGTGGGGCAAGGGGTGGCGGTGGTCGCCCCCCACGTCGGCCCGGCCCTGCAGCACGCAAAGGCGGTGATCGCCCGCAGCGCCGAGGAGGCTTCCCCGGCGCCGAGCGTGGCCGCGGCCGACCCGGAACTCGAATGGGCAAGGAAATGCGTCGCCGCATGGCGGGAGTCCGTGGAGGTGGCCCCCGAGTTGCTGGCACTGGCGGATTCCCCGCTGGACGAGAAGCTGCCGAATGAATGCGAAACCCCGGCCGGTGCGAATCCCCAACTCGCGGCCGCGCCCGTTTTCCAGGAACTGGCCGACCCAAACCGCTCGTTACAGGCACAACCGAACAAGGGCATGTGGGAAGGGCAACTCGACCGCCGATCGGGTACGCGTGAGCAGCCTTCCCCTGCCTCGGCCCGCGCCGAACCGGACAGCGCTTTCAGCAACATGCAACTGGCTTTGGCGCCGTCAGAACTCGACTCCAAGCGCGGCGGCTTCGAAACCGATGGCGGGCTGCAGTTCTCCTTCGGCATCGAGCGAGCGGTCTATATCAACGGGCAACTCGTCACCACGCAGACGCTGAACAACCTGGACCTGCGCGGTGGCGCCGGAAATCAAATCGCGTCAGCGGCGACCGCCGCGGGACAGCAGTTGACGGTGATACAAAATGGCGACCCGACGCGCAACGGCTTCTCCATCCCATCCACCGCCGCCAGCGGCACGGTGATCCAGAACAACCTGAACAACCAGACGATTCTCACCGAGACGAAGATCAATGCTTCGGTGAACAGCCTCCAGGCCCTCAGGAGCATCGAACTCGGCGACCAGTTGCGGCAGGCGCTGATTTCCTCCGCGCGGCGATAGAGGTCGTCTCAACCGGCGAGACGGTTGCAGGCTCCAGCAGCCGGAACGAGAAAGGGGACCGCTTTGCAGTCCCCTTTCTTTCTTGCGCGGCGCTGCCCCGCGGACGTCAGAACGTAATGGGCAGTCGAGCCGTAAGCTGCAGATCGGGGGTATCCCGCGTCAGCCCCGCTCCCAGGGCGATGTTCAAGCTGCTGCGATCATTCAGGCGGTAGGAGAATCCGAGCAGCAGCGTACCCAGTTCCACCCGCACCGAATTGGCTGCCGCCACGCCGTTGATCTTGGTCTTACCGACAGACTGATGGTCGTAACCGAGGCTGAATGCGGCCCGTTCGTTCAGCGCCAATCCCATGCCGAAGTTGAAGCCAATCACGCCTCCTGGCTGGACATCGCCCAGTACGACCGCGCCGCTGTTGGTGTTGAGGCTGACGTTGGTACGCTTGAAG
>JBAWHH010000558.1:0-3973 GCA_049593715.1 Rhodocyclaceae bacterium | reverse complement strand
CAGGTACACAAACCCTGACCGGCCTTTCGCCGGGCGGGAGCGCAACGGCGATCGCCACCCAGGCCAACATCGGGAACGTTCTGACGACGACCTCCCCCCGCGATCTGAGCATCGTGCGCAAGAAGGGCGGCGCGCGGCTCGACCTGAACCTGCTCGAAAACTGGAAGTTCTACGCCAGCTACACCAACGAGAAGCGCGAAGGGGCGCGGCCTTTCGGCACGGTGTTCGGCGGCGGCGGCGGAGGCGGCAACATCGAAACGGCGGAGTCCATCGATTACACCACTCATGACCTGCTGGCGGGAGTCCAGTTCGCGGACACGCTGAACAGCCTCAATCTTCAGCTTTCCGCCTCCCTGTTCCGCAACAACATCGACACGCTGACGATCCAGAACCCGCTCACCATCACGACCAACACTATTACCGGCGTGCCCGCCTCAAGATTCACGCAAGCTCGTTACGATCTCTACCCGGATAACGACTACTTCAACCTCAAGGGCGAGTACGCGCGGCGACTGCCGGAGTTCTTCAACGGCCGCGTCACCGCGCTGGCCGCAGTGTCCAAGTTCAAGCAAAACGACAACCTCATCGCGCCGAGTCCGTTCTCGCTGGCGGGCGGGACGATCAATGGCGTTTCCGCCGCCAACGTCTGGAACACCACCGCAGCGCTGACCAAGCAATCGGCGGACGCCGAAATCAATACCCGCCTGGCAGAACTTGGCCTGAGCCTGACGCCCATCAGCGATCTCGACGTGCGGGGCAAAGTCCGCTACTACGAGACGGAGAACAACACTGAATACTGGGCCTGCAACCCGCTGACCGGGCAATGGGGCCGCTTGCTCAACGAAGGCAGCGGTGGCGGATTCGCCATACCCAATGCGACAGCCGGCAACAATCCCCCCGGCACGCCAGGCACAGCCTACAACGCAGCCGGTTGCGGGTACACGGCCACCCAAGCCCTGGGCCTGGTGCCCAGCGCCGGCAATACCAATATCCGCAACATTCCCTTCGAATACAGACAGATGAACTACACCCTGGCGGCCGACTACCGGCTCAACCGGGGCAACAGCTTCAATGCTTCCTACGAGCGGGAAACCTACGACCGGAAATACCGGGAGCGGGACGAAACCTGGGAGGACAAGCTCAAGTTCGGGTGGGTGAATCGCGGCTTCGAGGCGGGGACGGTGCGGGTCTCCTTCGAGCACGACCGGCGGCGCGGCAGCGACTACAAGGCCGATCCCTATGATGCGTTCTACAGCGCCTCGCTGGGGCCGGTACCGACGGCGACCGGTAGCAACGTCGCAAGCTGGATCCACAACATCGAGCAGTTCAGGAAATTCGATCTCGCCGACCGCGACCAGAATGTCCTCAACGCGCGACTGAACTACATGATCGCCCAGGGGCTGGATGCGGGTGTTTCGCTGCAGTGGAAGGACACTCGCTACCCGAACTCGGACTACGGCCGAAAAGACCGCCAGAAGCAGGATTCCCTTAGCTTTGACCTGAGTTGGCAGCCCACGGAAAAGCTCGGGTTGTACAGCTTCTACTCCTACCAGCAGGCGCGGATGCGCCAGACCAGCATCCAGCCCAACGCCTGCGTCATCGGGACGACGTATTCCTTCTGGAGCAATGGCGTCGTGAATACGGGCGCCGCGGTCAACGGTGCCACGCTGCTCGGCAGAACCACCGTGACGGCGGGGAACTTCCTCAACGTGTGCGGTACCGCGGGCGCCTTCAGCCCCCTCTACCCCACCAGCCGTACCTGGGACGTGACGCAAAAGGACCGCAACGATGTGCTGGGACTCGGGCTGAAGTACGACTTTGGCAAGGCCCGTCTCGACATGAACTACACCCATTCGAGAGGGCGGACCAAGGTCAGCTATGACTACAACGCCGCCGCCCTCGCCATCAACAACGCCAACGTCGGCTTGATCGGCAGCGGCTGGTCGGATCTCACATTCTCGCAGAACGTCCTCGAAACCAACCTGCTGATCCCCGTTTCGAAGACGGTGTCGGTGCGACTACTGCACCGCTACGAAAGCGGGCGAATCAAGGATTGGCATTACGATGGCGTCCGCGCCAACCCGGTACCGGCGGCCAATGCGGTCTATCTGGATTCAGGCCCGCAGAGCTACAAGGCGACGCTGCTCGGTGCGCTCCTTATGGTCGATTTCTGAGCATGGGGGGGATTTGGGCAACGCTTCACGCGGCGAACGCGGGCCGCCGGCACGTCGCCGCTCTGGTAACGAGCTTAGCGGCGGTCATCGCTTCGCCCCCATCCATCGGAGCCGACGCGAAACAGCTCGTGACCACCCTCTGCGCTGCCTGCCACGGCGAGGATGGCAACAGCAGCGTTGGGGTTTATCCGAAACTGGCTGGGCTGCAGGCAGACTACATCGTCAAGCAAATAAAGGACTTTGTTGCGGGGAAACGCAAGAACGAGTTGATGACTCCGATCGCCGAGAACTTGAGTTCCGGCGACATCCCCGCCATCGCGGCACATTTCAGCGCCCAGAAGCCCGCACCGGGAAAGGTCGAAAATCCACAACTTGTGGCGGCAGGCAAGAGGATCTTCGAAGACGGTAATACGACCAGTGGCGTGCCAGCCTGCGCGGGCTGCCACCAGCCCGACGCTGCCGGCAACGAACGCTTCCCTCGCCTGGCGGGCCAGCATCAGGCTTATATCCTTCAGGAACTGACCGATCTGAAGAGCGGACTGCGCGCCAACGACCGCGGCCGCGTGATGCGCGCCGTGGCGGAGCGGATGACGGAAGACGAAATGAAAGCCGTGGCGGAATACCTCGCCGGGCTCTGATGCCCAGCCGAATCGACAAAGGAAACGAGCCTTGAACAGATGCGCAGTGGCGTTCGTTGCGGTGCTTGGCATTTCCCCCGCGCCGGCAGCTTTTGCTGAGAGTGAGCCCCAGCCCAGGGAGCCGGGAATCGAGTCCAAAGGATATGTCTGGGATGCGTTCCGCCCCGAGGAACGGGAAGCGATGCGCGCCAAAGGCGATTCCGCCCGGGGCGCCATCGCTTTCGAAGTCTGCCAGGGCTGCCACCGCTTTGGCGCCCAGGGACGCGCGGACGGCAGCTACCCCCGCTTGGCCGGACAGCACGACAGCGTGCTCATCAAGCAAATGAGCGACATTCGCGCCGGCCGGCGCGACAACCCAAAGATGTACCCGTTCGTGGACAAGCACGTCATCGAATCACCGCAGCAGATGGCGGACATCGCCGCCTACCTGCAGGGCTTGCCATCACCACCCGACAATGGTCGAGGGCCGGGAAGCGCAATCGATCGTGGCCGCCAGCTCTACGAAGAGGACTGCACCAGATGTCACGGCGACCAAGGCGAAGGCAACCGCGACCGGCTCTATCCCCGGGTATCGAGCCAGCACTACAACTATCTGCTGCGCCAGATGGTGCAGATCCGCGACGGCATCCGCCGAAACGCCAATCCGAAAATGGTAAAGGTGATCAAGCCCTACTCCGACCAGGATCTGGATGCGGTCGCCGACTACATGTCACGCCTGGGCGGAAAAACGGCGCCTTGACGGCCACGAATCGGCGAGGGAAACGCTCTGCGTCCGCGTCTATCCGCCTACCCCGCAAGCCCGATCGGCAAGCGGATGCCATCCGCAGCGCGTCGGCGTTCTGACCTCATTCGAGCGCCCGACGCAGCAGTCTGACTGTCACCCATCGCGCCGGGCGTCATTTCTGTCGTTCCCGTTAATCCTCCTTTACGGTGACTCAGCTAAGTTGCGCTGGTCGACAACCGGAGAGTGCAATGGCAAGACGATTCGGCCCCCGCCTCTCCCAGCAGCTATCCCATGCGTTCGGCGTCGAAATCGACAAGGACGTCGCTCGCCGCGTGCTGGCGAAGCACTACCGTCCCAGCGGCGCAGGCACCGACGGCCCATCTTGGCTGACGTTCCTCGCCCACGCCAAGGACAGCCTCTGAAGCGTCGATCTGTTT
>JBAWHH010000557.1:0-2806 GCA_049593715.1 Rhodocyclaceae bacterium | reverse complement strand
GTGAGGGCCTCGCCCACCGGCCCGGCCACCTTGTCCAGTCCTGCCTGGCCCGAGAGGCCGATAGCTATGAGGGCGTGGTAGATACCCCAGACAGTGCCGAACAGGCCGATGAATGGGGTGGTGGAGGCCACGGCCGCCAGGACCGCTAGCCCTCCTTCGTCTCGCGCCCGCTGGGTGAGGACCGCCCGGTGCAGTGCGCGGTCCAGAACGTCATCGAGGCATGAACCTTCCGACGACGCGTCCCCGCTGCGCTGTTGCCAGCGCTGCAAAGCCGCGAAGCCGCCGGCCGCGATCCGCTGCCATTCGTCACCCTGCCCGAGTTGGTCCAGTTGCCGCTTCAGATGGGCGGGGTTCGCCGTCGTGCGGTAGAGCGCGAGAAAGCGGCGGCGACGGCGTCCCCCTGCCCAGAGGCGAAAGAGCTTGAGCGCAATCAGGCTCCAGGAGGCGATGGACATCACCACCAGGGCGGCCAGCAAGCCCCGGGCGAGCCCGTCCGCGTGATCGAGGAAGTGGAGAAAGCCGAGATCAGTCATGGTCATTTGCGCAAAGTGAAAGTGATGGGGACCTGGACCCAGGCTTCGATGGGTTCGCTGCCGCGGCGCGCGGGCACGAAACGCCACCCGCCGACCGCTTTCAGGGCGGCCTGGTCGAGCCGCTCATGGCCGCTGCCCCGCTGCAGGCGGATCTCCACCGGCTGCCCCTGGGGCGAAATCTTCACCCGCAGCAGCACGCGCCCCTCTTCCCCCAGTTCGCGCGCGGCGGCAGGGTAGGGCGGGGCCGGATTGCTCAGATAGTCGGCCTCGAAGCGCGGTGGCGTGACGGGCAGGGTGTCGGCGGTGGCAGCCTGGGGCGCTGGGGCTGAGGCAGCCGCGGGCGCGGGTTCGGGGGCCTGGGTTTCTGCGCTTGGGAGGGGCTGTGCCGGAACGGCTTGGGCCGCCGCGGATACTGGGCGAGTGCGTGGCATTGGGCGGGGAGGTTGCACTCGGGCCGGTACCCGAGGCTGGACGCGCGGTGCCGGCTTGATGACGGGCGCCGGGGTCGGCGCACGGACCGGCAGCGCGATCCAGCTCACCTGCAGGACACTCGGCACCGCGGGTGCAACGAATTCGGGCGCGCTGCGGCGCAGCCCCAGGAACAGCAGGGCGTGTGCCAGGCAGACCAGGGCCACCACCAGTGTGCGGGCCACGGCATCCGGGGCAGGTCTATTGCCGGCAAACCGCGCCAGGCGGGTCATCGACTCCGGCCAGGCTGCGACCACGAGCGCCGTATTCATCAGACACCCGCCGGCTCGATCGCTTCGTTCAAAGCCGGCCGCACCCGCTCCGCGAACATGGTCAGTGCCCGGCGGCAGGTGATCGGGTCATAGGTGGCCGGTTTCAGCAGCAGGACGTGGGGGCCGATGGCTTCCCTCAGCGAGAGGCACTGATCGACACAGGCAGTGGGGTCGCCAACGATGGCGTTGGCCAGCAGGCGGTCCACTTCGTACGCGGCGGCGGGCTGTCCGAAAGGCTGGACGGGCCCGTCCTGAGAGAAGATCGCCCGCGCGGCGGCGCGCATGTTCTGGGCGAAATCGCGGATGAAGGGCGCGGCCTCTTCCCGCGCCCGGTCGCGGCTGCGGTGGCAATGGAAATAGCGCGCCAGCACGAACGGTGGGGAAGCTGCCGGCTGGTGCGCAGCGAAGGCGCGCAACCTTTCCGCCACCTTCTCCGCTGGGGCGGCGGAAGGTCCCATCAGCCCGTAGCCCCGCTCTGCGGCCAGAGCCAGGCTTTCGGGCGCCAGGCTGGCGAGCCAGATAGGCGAAGGCGAGCGGATCGGGCGCGGATAGACGCTCAGGTTCTGATAGTGAAAATGGGGGCTGGTGTGATCGACGCCAGTGCCAGCGAAGAGCTTCTCCAGCAATGCCAGGGCTTCGAACATCCGCTCGCGGCTTGCGTCGTGGCTCACGCCGAAATGGCGGAACTGATCGGGAAACGGGCCGCCGCGGGCGATGCCCAGCAGCAACCGCCCGTCGGAGAGCGCGTCCACGGTGGCGGCGTCCTCCGCGACCCGCACGGGATCGTGAAAGGGCAGCAGCACGGCGGCGGCGCCCAGGCCGATGCGCGTTGTCCTGGCCGCGAGGTGGGCAAGCAAAGGGAAGATCGAGGCGCTGACGCTGAACGCGTTGAAGTGGTGCTCCGTCAGCCACACCTGATCGAAGCCCAGGTGCTCCGCGTGGACTACCGTCTCCACCGCCTCGTGCAAAGCGCGGCGGGTGTCCCCGAATGGGTTCTCGAAGTTGGCGAACAGGGCGACGGTCATGGCTGGAACAATGGCTTGCGGAAAATGATCCAGGTGCCCTCATCGCCGCATTCCACCTCGCCGTCGATGCCGAGTTCGGCGAGCAGGGCACGAAAATGCTCCGGCGGATGGCGCTGTCCGCGTTCGCTGCGTTGCCGGTGCCATTGTGGGTCGTCGGCTTTGGCAGCGAGGATCTCCTCCCGCAAAGCCCGGTTGCCGAAGCCGCCTCCGACCATCGCCCAGCCGCCGTCCCGCAGCACGCGAGAAATCTCGCGCAGGCCCTGGCGCTGGTCTTCCCAGAAGTAGATCGAGCCGCGGCTGAATACCAGGTCCACCGAGGCATCGGCAAAGGGCAGGGCCTCCGCCCGGCCGAGGCGGGCCGTGACGCGATCGCCGAGGCCGTGCTCGGCGATGTTCTCGCCCGCCAGTTCGATGCACTCGGTCGCCGGATCGACGATGACCACCTCCAGTGCGCTGGCCTGGGCGATGCGCACGCCCAGCATGCCCGGTCCGCCGCCGAGGTCCATGC
>JBAWHH010000556.1:0-2954 GCA_049593715.1 Rhodocyclaceae bacterium | reverse complement strand
CCGCAGCACCGCCCCGGCTTCCGCGGGTCGGCTCGCCCGCCGCAGTGCGGCGCGTACCCGGGCAAGCAACTCGCCGACGGTGAAGGGCTTGGTCACATAGTCATCGGCTCCCGCGTCCAGCGCGACGATCTTCTGCCGCTCGTCGGTACGCGCCGAGAGCACCACGATGGGCATCGCCGACCATTGGCGGATGCCGGCCACCACGCTCTGGCCATCGGCGTCGGGCAGCCCCAGGTCCAGCAGTACCAGATCCGGTTTGTGGCTGGCGGCCTCGATCAGGGCGCGCCTGGCCGTGTCGGCTTCGATGACGCGAAAGCCTTCCGCCACCAGCGTCCCCCGCAGCAGGCGCCGCAACTGCGGCTCATCGTCGACGACGAGCACCGAATACGCGGCTTCCGTCATGGCGCCGGCTCCGGTGGGACTTCGGGCGCCACCCTGCCCAAGGGAAGCGTTACAGCGAACAGGGCGCCGCCCAGCGGAAGACGCTCGGCGCGCACTTCGCCACGATGGGCATGGGCGATGGCGCGGCAGATGGCGAGCCCGAGTCCGACTCCACCCGATGCACCTTCGGCCCGCCCGCGCTGGAACTTCTCGAACAGCGCCGCCGGGTCGATGTTCGGGGGGAAGCCCGGGCCATCATCAGACACCAGCAGTTCGAGCAGATCGAAACGGCGGTGCGCGACGATGCTCACATGGGTGCCCGGCGGTGTGTATTTGGCGGCGTTCTCCAGCAGGTTGTAGAGAAGCTGGGCCAGCAGCACGGGATCGGCCTGGATCAGGGCGGGCGAATCGGCCAGATCCACCGTGATGTGGTGGTCCGCGAGGCGCTTTTCCAGGCGGTTCAACACGGCGCCGACGATCTCCTCCAGGGACACCCACTCCAGACGAGTGGCGGCGGCGCCCGCTTCCAGGCGCGTCATGTCCAGCACGTTGCTGATGAGCTGGGCCATCTGGGTGGCTTCGTCGAGAATGTTTTGGGCCATCCCCTGGCGCGCCTTCGTATCCAGGTGGGCCTCGGCACTGGCGAGATTGCTGGCCGAAGCACTGATGATCGCCAGCGGCGTGCGCAGGTCGTGGGAGATGGCCGCCAGCAGGCTGTTGCGCAGCGATTCGGTCTCCGCGCGGATCTGGGCGGCCTGGGCGCGCTCGGCCAGTTCGGCCCGTTCCAGGGCCAGGGCGATCTGCGCCGCGAACGTCTCCAGCAGATGGGACTGCTCGGGCAGCAGGATGCGGCGCGGATTGGCCGGCAGCAGCGCCAGCACGCCGAGGATCATGTTGCTCTCGTCCTGGGCGCGCAGCAGCGGTTCGTAGCGAACCTCGGCGGCGGGCAGGGTGTCCGTTCCCAGGCCTGCCGGTTTGCCGTGGTCCTGCGCCCATTGGGCTACGGAGAGGTCGAATTCATGCAGCGAAGCCGGTTCCGCGGCGCCGCGGGGCCGGCGCAGCTTTTGCTGCTCATCGGGCAACAGCACCGCCACTTGCGACTCGAACACTTCCCCCAGATGTCTCACCGCCACGCGCAGCATGGTCTCCACGCCGCGGGTAGCCGCCAGTTCCCGGGTCATGAGGTAGAGCAGCGCCGTGCGCCGTTCGCGGTAGCCCGCCACCCGAGCCTGCAACCGTACCCGCGCCATCAGATGGCCAACGAGCAGCCCGACGCTCGCCATGACGGCAAAGGTGGCCAGATACTGCCCATCCGCGACGGCGAAACTGTACCGAGGTGGAACGAAGAAGAAATTGAACGCCAGGACGCTCAGCACCGAGGCGGCCACACTCGGACCCTGTCCCAGGCGCCAGGCGACCCAGACGATCCCCAGCAGGTAGACGAGCGCCGTGTTGGTGTCGCTCAGCCACGAGTCAGTCAGGACACCCAGGAGCGTCGTGAGGGCCACCACAAACGCGGCGCCGGCATAGTTCCACCCGGCTCCGCGGCGCGCCAAAGGGGGCGCGAGGAAAGCGCGGCTGCGCAGCAGCAGCGGACTGCGGGCGAGCCACTGGTTCTCGGTGGTGGTGACCACGGTCACGTCCAGCCCCTGCGCCCGCGCCAGCACGCGATCGACGGTCGATTCCTGCAGGCTGTGCCACCAGGCCCGAGGGCGCGGCGCCCCCAGCAGCAGGCGCGAGACATTGCGGGTGCGCGCGTATTCGATCAACTCATCCGCCACACTCGCCCCGCCTAGCGTCACCGCGTCTGCCCCGAGTGTCTCGGCCATGCGCAGCCAGGCGATGCGCCGGTTGCGGTCAGCCTCCGGCAAGCGCAGCAGATCCGGCGTTTCCACGAACACGACGATCCACGGCGCGTGCAAGGCTGCGGCCAGGCGTTTGCCGGCGCGCAGCAGATCCTCGCCTTCGCTGCCGGGACCCAGCGCGACGAGGATGCACTCGCCGGCCTGCCAGGGCTGATTGACCGCCTCGGTGCTGCGCCAGCGGTCCATCGCCGCGAATACCCGTTCCGCCGTCTTGCGCAGAGCCAGTTCCCGCAGTGCGATCAGATTGCCTTTGCGGAAGAAGTGCTCCATCGCCACCCGCGCCCGCTCCGGCACATAGACCTTGCCTTCGCGCAGGCGCTGCAGCAGGTCGTCGGGGGCCAGATCGACGAGTTCCACTTCGTCGGCCGACTCCAGCACGGTATCGGGGACGGTCTCCTGCTGGCGCGTGCCGGTGATGCCTTCCACCACGTCGTTCAGGCTTTCCAGGTGCTGCACATTGACGGTGGTGAAAACGTCTATTCCCGCGTCGCGCAGCTCTTCGATGTCCTGCCAGCGCTTGGCGTGGCGGCTGCCCGGGGCGTTGGTGTGGGCCAGTTCGTCCACCAGGATCAGCGTTGGCTTGCGCGCCAGCGCGGCGTCGAGATCGAATTCCCGGACTTTCAGGGTGCTGGTTTGCGCCATTCGCTCGGCAATGCGCTCCAGCCCCTCGGTCAGCCGCTCGGTTTCCGGCCGGCCATGGGGTTCGAC
>JBAWHH010000555.1:0-5486 GCA_049593715.1 Rhodocyclaceae bacterium | reverse complement strand
CCGCCAGACGGCCTGCAAGTCGTGCAATCGGGCACGTAGCGCGCTCACCCAGGAGGTGAGTTCCGCAGGAGAGAAGAAGTTGAGTTGCCACAGGCATTTGCGCGGCTTTTCCAGCGGTCAACTGGGGCTTCTAGGTTCAACGCCTTGCGCGCCGGCGGTCTCAGGCCACTGATCGGTCCGGGCGGCCAAAACGCTGGAGTGTTTTTCCGCAAGCCCGAGGCTTGAGCCCGCGGTGCAGGTTGCGCTATTCGGCAAAAGTGTCGCGCGGGTACACCATGCTGAAGCGCACAATGTCCCTTTCGGTGCGCCTCGGTTGCCCCTGTTTTGGATTCGCCAACTCATGACGCCCCCGCAAGAAGATCTTGCCGCCCGTCGCCCGATATGGGAGGCCCTTTCCGAGATGTTCCTCGATACCGATGTCACGGTCGACCGGAACTGGCGGGCGGCAAAGCTGGCGGAATCGCCGTATTCCCTGGACGAACTCGACGCCATCCTTGCCGATGAGGTTTATCCGGTGTGCAAGAACAACCTTGTTTGTGTTGCGGGTGTCTGGACGGGGTTCGATCCAGAATGGCTGGAATCGGCCATCCTGCGACGGATGTCGCGGCCGCGGTGGTTCGCGTCCTGGTTCCGTTTTGGCCGCCGCGTGCCGCTGGTTGCCGACGAGTGGCGGGAGACGAGGCTGGCGATTCTCGCTCGACGCCAAGGGCTGGAGATGGCCGCCGCGGATGAATGCCAAAAGTGAAGCGCTATGGCGGCCGATGTCGCCGGGCCATTGCACGGGAGCTTCCACGGAGACAGCGACCCCGCCGCAAAGAACGTGATTCCCTTGACATGGTCTGCCGCGCCAAAGTCTAATCGGCGCTGAATTCGGGAGCGAGGCTGGCCAAAGGCAGTCGACACGCCTCGGATGCCACCGGGGAACGGATATGCGAAAGTGGTAGCGAGGCCGCCGTCTGGGGTTCAACGGGGGCTGAGACTGAACCGGATTCCCTCTGGTAGAAATAACAAGCGCAGTCGGCAGCCAGACGATGCAGTTGGCTGTTCCGAACCATCCAGATCCGTTCTTTAACTAGAACAAGAACACGCGGCCGCGGCGACGAATGAAAGCGCGCAATGACGCAGAAGTAAACCGGGTGTTGTCCCTCGTTTTCGATGCAAAGGGGGATCCTGCCCGCGTGCCGCAGTCCGACGAACTCGGCTTCGCGGATTCGCCCCTCTCGGATGTTTCCTACACCGGTGGTGGCGCGCGGGCGAAGGAGTGTTTTCGCCATACTTCTTTCCAGCGCGTCCTGGACGGCATCCTGTCCCACGTCCACAACAACGCTCCCGTCATCGTGGCCACCGGTGAACCGGGCTGCGGCAAGACTGTGCTGACCCATTGCCTGCTGGACTATCCAGCGGAGGGCGTGATCCCGCTGGTTTTCGACAATCGGCAATCGACGTTCGAAGAATTTCTGGAATCGGCATGCCGCCATTTTCGCCTGGGCGGCACGCCGATCGACCGCGACGGGTCATTTTCCGAGCGGTTCCGCATGTTCTGGGATTATTTGCTGAGCCAGCGTTCTCGCGGAAGATCGGTAATGATCGTGGCCGACGACGCGCAGAAGATTTCAGAAGGGCTGCTGGGAGAACTCGCCCTCCTTTCGGAATGGGCCAAGGACGGCAAGCCGGTGCTGCAGATGGTTCTGGTGGGATCGCAGAGCGTGCACAAACTGCTCGATAGCCTCGTGGTCCGCGGCTTCATCAAGAAGAAATACCCCACTTTCGAATTGACGCCCCTCAAGTCGGGGGATATCGGCCTGTTCATCGATTCGCAGATTTCCACCTTCTCCGAAGGCCCTCGCTACCTCTTCCCGCCCGAGTCGGTGGACAAGATTGCCGCCTATTCGCGCGGCGTGCCGCGTTCGATTCTTGCCCTTTGCGGTCTGGCCGTGTTCAAGGCAAAACTCGAAAAACGCGACGAGATCACGGCGGACCTGATCGAAGCGGCCGCACAGTCCGCCATCGACGGCGGCGAGACACTGCACTGCGTCGAACCTCAGCCGCCGGCGGAGCCCCCGCGCCAGGAAGAGCCGGATCCCCCTCGTCTGCCCGCACCGGCTGTGGAAATCAATCAGGAGGAACCTCAGATGACAAGGCTGGAAAGCCTGAACAAGATTCTCAAGAATCTTCAGAATGAATCGCCTGGGGTCGAGGCGAGTGCGCTGATTTCCGAAGACGGGCTGATGATTGCCAGCGCGTTGTCGTCCGAACTGGACGAGACGCGGATCGGCGGCATGACGGCGACCCTCCTGAACCTTGGGACGCGGGCCGCAACGGAGTTGCGCCGCGGCGAGGTGGAAGAAGTGATCGTTCGTGGCGAAGCCGGCTACGCGGTGATGGTCAGTGCCGGCCGAGGCGTTCTCCTGCTGGTCCTGGCCAACGAAAACAGCAAACTCGGACTGATCTTCTTCGACATGCGCGAGGCCATCAAGAACATCAGGAAAGTCCTCTAGCCTCGATCGAGTGCCAACGGAGGTCGCCGGTGAGCGGCGACCTTCGCCAGCAAGCAACTGGAGAAGTCATGCCGAACACGGTGCTATACGACGACGGAACCCACCGCAACGTGCTGCTGCAGGACTTCGGCCTCGGCGGCTTGGCGGTGCAGGCCAACCAGCATCTCATCGTCCATGGCCGTTCGGGCATGATCCTCGATCCCGGCGGGCACAAGATTTACGCCAAGGTGCTGGCGGAGACTTTCGCCATCCTGCGCAACGGCAGCCTCGACTACATCTTCCTTTCCCATCAGGATCCCGACATTGTCGCGGCGCTCAACGGCTGGCTGATGACCACGGACGCGGAGGCCTACGTTTCCCAGCTTTGGATGAGGTTCGTGCCCCATTTCGGTGTGGACGAGTTCGTCGCGCCGCGCCTCAAGCCGATCCCGGACGAGGGCATGAGGCTGAACCTCGGCGGTTCCCCCCTGATCGTGCTGCCGGCGCACTTTCTGCACAGCGAGGGCAATTTCCAGGTTTACGATCCCGTTTCCCGCATCCTCTACACCGGCGACCTGGGCGCATCCCTGGGCGTCGAATACGTCGAAGTCGCGGACTTCGACGCCCATATCCCGTTCATGGAAGGTTTCCACCGCCGCTACATGACCTCGAACCGGGTCATGAAGGCCTGGGCAGAGATGGTCCGGCAACTGGACGTCGAGATCATTGCGCCGCAGCACGGTGCGTTCTTCAGGGGGAAAGCGATGGTTCAGCGGTTCGTGGACTGGTGTGCTGACCTGCAATGTGGCGTGGATCTCATCCTTCCTTTGTACAAGATTCCTGCGGCTTGATGGATCACTGCGAGGCAGCCGGTGGGTGGGGATGATGGTCACCGGCAACGATATTTTCAGGCCTGAATCTCGGTTGGCTTGGCCGCACCGCGGTCGCCGCAAGCTGCGGCTTCCGTCTGCTGCCCATGCGGCGGAAACGCGCCCTACTGCTTCCAAGGTCGTACCGTGCTGACAACGGATGCCTCTGGGGCTTCCGTTCCCGCTCGCCGCGCGGGCGAAGATGCTCCGGCATGGCTGCCCGCCGGATTGGCTCTCCTTGGGACGCTGTTCGCCATTGTTTCCGCGTGGCTGGGCTTGGCCGCGCAAACCGCTCCGCTGCTGCGCCCACAGAGCGACCCCCCGTTCGAGCAAATGGCGCCCCGGCCTGCGGCAGGGCCAAGCGTCGTCATGGAGGCCAAGTTCCCGCCTGCAGAGGGTTCCGGGCCGAACAAACCCGCACCGGACGCGGGGCCAGCCGTTACTGAAATGACAACTGTACCTGCTTCTGCGATGGATGCCCGTTCCAGCGATCGTGCTCCTGACGAATCGAAACGCTCCCTGGACGCGTCTGCGCGACCGGCGCACAAACCGCTGGACTGCGCTCCCGTCGTTACCATTCCGTTCGATGTCGGCAGCACTAGCCTATCGGGGGCTGGCGCTGGGGCCGGCCTGAACGCCCTGGCGGATTTTCTTGGCCGCCACCCCCAGGCGAAAGTGTCGGTGGAAGGCCATGCCGACGCATCCGGGGCTGACAAACACAATCTGTTCCTCAGTTATCGGCGAGCCAAAGCGGTATTGCCGATGCTCGCGAGCATCGGCATATCGGAGAGCCGCGTCGTTCTCAGTGCGGTCGGCAGCAACGCCCTCGTGGACGGACTGCCGGGGGATTCGCCGGAAAACCGGCGCGTGGTGTTGCAGGTACGGGGCAGTTCCTGCCCGACTAGGCCAAATCCGGGTGGGACACGATGATCCTGGAAACTTCGGTTGGATGCGTGATCACCCAACGGGTGAGGACCATGGGAGTGAAGAAATGCAGGTTCCAAGAGCGGTTGCCTAACCTTTCAATCGGTCAACTGAGGCTTCTAGGATGATTGTTCCCCTCGCTATCGTGGTGGGATTGGCCGCCGCGGTATTGCTGCTCACCGCCGGGTACCTGTTTGGGGTCAGGCGCGGTGCCGAAGCCCGGGTCGCCCTGAACCATCAGCACCGCACTCACGCGCTTGAGCTTGCGCAGTTGCGCGTCGAATTGTCCCAGAGCGGGGGCGACCGAGACGAGAAGCTCAAGGAGACCTTGCAGCAGATACTGGCCCCATTGGTTGAGCGCGATCAGATTTCCCTGGGGCTATCGAAGGTCACCATCGATGAGGGGCATCACGGGGATCTCGCAAAGCTGTTGGACCAGATCGCGGACAAGGGCAACTTCTCTGCCGTCTTGCTCAGCGACGATGACGGCTGGCCCATGGCTGCCAGCAGCAATGCGCGTGACGTGGATAAGCTCAGTGCCACCTCTTCGCTGCTGCAGGTCATGGCGGACCGCATGGTGCGGGGCGATGAGCCCGTTCCCCTCTCCCTGATGGTCTACGATGCGGACAACGTCGTGACCTTGTGTCGCCTGTTCCGGGTTGCCGACCGCCGCTTCGCGCTCACCGCCGTGGCGCCGGGGGCGCAACTGACGCCGGTTGCGCTCGATCCCGCGCTGGTGAAGGTCAGCGCAGTGCTTGCCAGCAGGGAAGGATAGGGGGGCGCTCTGCGCGACCCGCCTCGTCAGGCGCCGAAGTCGTAGTCGATGGTCAGCGGCGCGTGGTCGCTGAAGCGCTGGTCCTTGTAGATGCGGGCGGTCTTGGCCGTGGCGGCGATGCCGGGCGTGGCCAGGTGGTAGTCGATGCGCCAGCCGACGTTCTTCGCCCAAGCCTGGCCACGGTTGGACCACCAGGTGTATTGATCCGGCTCGGCATTGATGCGGCGGAACACGTCCACCCAGCCGATTTCATCCAGGACGTGGGTGAGCCATTCCCGTTCCTCGGGCAGGAAACCCGAGTTCTTCTGGTTCGAGCGCCAGTTCTTCAGGTCGATGGCCTTGTGGGCGATGTTCCAGTCGCCGCAAAGCACGATCTCGCGGCCGCTGTTCGCGAGTTCCAGCAAGCGCGGGCGGAATAGCTCCATGAAGCGGAACTTGGCC
>JBAWHH010000554.1:0-5502 GCA_049593715.1 Rhodocyclaceae bacterium | reverse complement strand
TACTTGTGCTGCGGCGGGTGAATGCCGCGGGCAAAAGTCTCACCGCGAAGAAAGGAAAGGACTCTCATGGCTTAGTTGAATTTCGCCGCCCGCTGAATCAGCTTCTCCACTCCCGGTTCGGCCATGTTCCACGGCGTTCCGGGATGCAGACAGCCGGCGGTGCACTTTTCCGCCGCCTTCACGATGTCCGCGTACTTGGCACCCTGAGGATTCACCACGATAGCCTTCTTGTCGTCGTTGTACTTGAAGACCTTGGGGGCAATCGTCGTGCATTCACCGCAGGCGGTGCATTCCGGCGACTCCACCCATACGGCCTCGTAACCATCAGTGTTGGCTGCGGTCGCGGTCGCTGCCGATGCCGCCACGCCACCGGCAGGAGCTGCTGCGAACCCGTCTGCACTGATGCCAAAGCCGCTGAGGCTGGTGGTGATCCGCTGGACCAGATCGGCGCGCACGCGTTCGGCAATGCCCGCTTCGTCCACTGCCGCCCGGCCCACACCGGCGATGTCCTTCAATTGCCGCCAGAAACTGCGTCGCTCCTGGGCGGAACGGACCAGATCCTCGGTCAACATTAGGCGGGTGAGCTGGTTTTTCCCATCCACCCCCCAGATGAAGGGGAACTTGCCTTCGCGGTCCGAGGCATCCAGATCGAGGAATTCGGCCACCGGCACCATGTCGTCGTTCCAGGTTTCCGGCGGAGCCTTCTTGAACTGCTTGCCGAAACGCCCTTCCGTAGCGGCAAAGTCGGCGAAGGTCAGCGGCAGGGTAAGGGATCCTTCCTTGCCCGCCTCATCCAGATACTTGAGGGTGTAGGTAGGCCAGTCGGCATCCAGTTCCGGATTGCCTTCCATGCTCACGCATTCCGAGAACGTGGTACCCGCATCCGGATCGAACTTGAACAGCGGATAGGCACGGCCTTCCACCGCCAGTTTGCTTTGCTGCACGGAACGGTCGTCCGCCACGCCATGCTCCGGCGGACACACTGCATAGATGTTGAACAGCGCCGGACGCCGGCTGTTGAGACCGTCGATGAAGCCTTCGAGCAGGTGGTTGACGTTGGCAATGGTTCCCTGCAGCACATACGCGCCGCGATGCGCCATGCCGATCAGGCTAATCTCCTTGCGGATCTCCTGCTTGCCGTGCATGGCGGCACCGAACGGCGCCATGTCCGACACCTGGCTGATGAAGCCGGAGGTACACGCCTGGCCGCCGGTGTTGGAATAGACCTGGGTATCCACCACGAAGATCTTGATGGGAATGCCGGACATCAGGGCGCGTGAGAGGTTCTGGAAGCCGATGTCGTACATGGCGCCGTCTCCGCCCATGGACACCACCGGCGGGCACAGTTTCCATTCTTCCTCGCTGAACTGACCCCAGTCGAAGCGGGTGAAGAAGTCATCGTGGACCGCCGCGTTGTATTGACCGGCGAGTTCCAGTTCGGCCATGCGCACGGCGCGGAAGCCTTCCGCCATCTTCGTCATGTGGCCTTCAAAAACACCCATGGCCACGGACGGGCTGTCCTGGAACAGGTGGCTGGACCAGGGGAACGGATACGGGTTGTACGGGTAGGTGGAAGCCCACACCGAGGTGCAGCCCGTCGAGTTGATGATGCCCATCGCCGACCGGCCCTTCTTGGTCGGCCCTTCGACGTAATACCAGCGCAGCTTGCGCAGCTTTTCCAGCAACTGGCTGGCCCATTTGACCCAGGCCGGATCGAGAGGCTGGGCCGGCTTGGCGCCGGCCAACTGGGCGCTCAGATTGGACAGCGTTAGATCTTGGCCTTTCTGCGCCTCGACCGCCTCAACGATGGCCGTCGCGTTGGACAGATCCATGGTCTCGGTGAGCTTCATGCGGATATGCTTTTCCAGGCGGGCGATCAGATCGTCCAGCTTGGCGACCTGGGCCTGAACCCGCGGCTGCATGAGCGCGGTTACGGTCGAGGTAAACAGGTGGATCGAGGTCTTTTCGCCGCAGCCCAGGCAGGCGCCGTCGCCGCAGTTCATCGAGTGGTAGTTGTGCTTGTCCAGCAGCAGCGTTTCCAGGGCGCCGACCTTCTCGTCCAGGCTGTCGATGCGGCTGAACTCCTTGGGCGTGCTGGGCAGGTCGAGCCACAGATTCCAGTCACGGCGCAGGCGATCCACGGCCGCCGGCGTCTGGGGCGCCATACGCAGGGCGTCGTCTTCACACACCGAGACGCACAACTCGCAACCCTTACAGGTGTACGGATTGACGGTGATGGCGAACAGGCCGCCGGACCCCTTGGCCTTCTTCTCGCGGTTGGTCCAGTAAGGTTTAGTGATGGAGAACTCGAACTCGCCGAGTTTCTCGCGGAACAGGGCGAATTCGGCCGCCATTTGTTCGCGCTCCGCCACCGGGGCGTCCGAGACGGTCTGGTCCATGGCATTGGACATCAGCTCGCGCACCTTGGCGCCGTCGCCGACGGGCTCGACCAGCGACCGCAGCTTCTTCTCCAGGGTACGCACCGCACGGCGCAGGAAGCGCGTCGGCTGCCCGCCGGTCTCGATGCGATTGACGACCGTATTGAAGACGTCGCTCACCGAACTCACCAAGCCCGGGATGGCGGAATCCGGGCATTGAGAATAGCAACTGCCGCAGGCAGTACAGTTCTCGGCAATCCACTGCGGGTACTCGAAGCGGATCTGCGTCATGTCCCGGAACACGCCGGTGGCGGCGGGAACGATGGACAGACCGATGAACGGATCGACCAGGTTGTCGCTGCCCTTGCCCGAGGCGTAGAAGCTGCCGGTCTGCTCCCAGAAGCGGTGGATGTCCGAGACACCGGCCTCGCCGACCGGTGTACGCTTGACCATCAGCGGCAGCCCGACGTCCTTGCGCTTGACCTCCTGGCGCGCGGCACCGACGGTCTTTTCAGTGATTTCGTGCAGTTCGGTGAAGCCGCGGCGCACGACGCGCATGTTGTCTTCCACCACGCGCTTGCCTTTGCCGCCGAACTTGTAAGTCAGTTGCTCCTCGATCGCACCAAGTAGCCGCTCTTCGGTGAAGCCCGCTTTCCCCATGACCGGCGAAGCGGCGAAGAACGCTCCCTGGAACGCAATGCCCTGCATGCGCAACTGCAGTTCCGCATTGGTGGCTTCGTCGCGGGCGATCTTGAAGCCGTCGAGGTAGAAGACACGGATCTCCTTGTCCACGATGAATTTCTGCGCGGCGGGCGGGAACGTGGCCCACACTTCCTGGGCCGTCTCCAGGCTGCTCTGGATAATGAACACGCCGCCTTTCTTCAGCCCGGATAGGGGATTCGAGTGGCCGAAGACGTTCGGGTCAGGCGACATCACCACATCGACGTACACGTATTCGCTATTGACGCGGATCGGCTCCGGCGCGGCGGACAGGTAATAAGTGGTGGGCTGGCCTTTCTTCTCGGAACCGTATTTCGGATTGGCCTTGATGTCGTAGCCGAGCAGGTCGAACAGCGTCACCGCCAGGTTCTTGCCCGTGGTGATCGCGCCCCAGCCGCCAATGGAGTGCATGCGCACCGTGATGGCATCAGGTGGCATCAGGTTGGGATTTTCGCTGCCCCGGACCGCCATTTCGCGGATGCGCGGGTAAGCCTCCACCAGCGTCTGGTTGTGGATCTCGTCCTTGGGCGAAACCGGCTGGTCACGCACGAAATCCACGGAGAGATAGAAGAACTTGCGCTGGGTTCCGCCCGGCAGCATGTTTTCAAACGCGCCGATCAGTCCTTCGGGCTGCAAGTCGCGGGAACCGAGGCCGTAGCAGCCCGAGTACAGACGTGGCATGTCCGATGCCGCAGCGTAGGAAGCATAACCCTCATAGGGCAGCTCGCCGCCCTGGGCGGCGCCGTTTTCCAGACACTTGGTGACCGTCGCGCGGACTTCCCGCATCAACGGAAGGTCTTCCGCCATGGGCTGGTCGGTCCGTTCCAGGACGGCAACACCCTTGCGGCCCTGCAGAATGCGCCCGACGAGATCGCCCGGGAAAGGACGGTACATGGTGATATTGACCACACCGACCTTGAGCTTGCGCGTCTCGCGCAGGTAGTCCGCCACCGCTTCCGCCTGCACGATCATGCTGCCCATGCCGACGATCAGGTACTCCGCATCTTCCGCCTTGTAGGTGCTGACGCGGTTGTAGCGGCGGCCGGTCAGTTCCTCGAACTCGTCCATGCAGCGTTCGGCGAGATCTTCGATGTGATCGAAGAAGTAAGGCCGTTGCGCCGCCACCGCCTGCATATAGGCGTCCTGGTTCTGCACCACACCGGACATGACCGGGTTGTCCACGTCCCAGAGTACCGGCACGCGGCGGCGCGTGTCGCCGTAGATCATCTTCTGCGCCGGAGTCGGTGTGTCGATGATGTCGTCCGGCTTGCCGAGGAACTCCTCGACCAAGGCGCGTTCGGGCACGCGCACCGACTCGATGAGGTGGGTGGTCAAGAACCCGTCCTGAGCCACGATCGCCGGGGTCAACGCCATTTCGGCCAGCTTGCGGCTGATCAGGTTGAGGTCGCCGGCGCCCTGGGCGTCCTTGGCCATCACCTGGATGAAGCCGGTGTCGTCGACGCAGTGGTAATCGTCGTGCCCGCAATGCACGTTCAGCGTTGTCTTGGTGATCGCGCGGGCGCCCATGTTCAGCACGTACGGCAGGCGCTTGCCGACCGCGGCGTAGAGGGACTCGTGCATGAATGCGACGCCCTGGCCGGACGAGAAGTTCGTCGCGCGCAAGCCGGTCATGGCCATGCCGGCAGTCACACCCGCTGCGGCGTGTTCACTCTCCGGCTCGATGAAGATCAGCGGCCGGCCGGACACGTTGATGTGACCGGCGCCAGCGGCTTCCGCCCAGTATTCGCCCATCTGGGTCGAAGGGGTGATCGGGTAAGCACCGGCAGCGTCCGACGCCTCGCGCTCGCACATGATGACGGCAGTGTTGCCGTCGATGGCGTCGCGCACGCCCGGATACTTCACCGTCGTTGTCTTGCCGGCGGCAGCCGTTCCTTTCTCCAGCAACTTCAGTTCCTTCAATTTTTTGAACATGTCTGATCCCCCTTTATCCACTAAACACTGGCGATCGGCAGCGGTTGCTGCCGTACGATTTTCTTGGCTGCCTGCCCCTTGATCGGCCCTCGGGCATCGTCGAGCCAGACGATGGCTCCGGTGGGACAGCGCTGAATGGCGTCGATGGCGGCGGACTCGTTGCGCGTGTAGTCCACGACCGCCAGATTGTCTTTGAGCCGGATGAGATTCGGCGCCGCATCGGCGACGCACTTGCCGCAGGCGGTGCAAGCAACCTCACAGTCGGCCTGGGCGATCTCGGGGTCGGCGAGGTTCTTGCAGGCGACCCAGAGGTGATTGCTCACGGGCTGTAGCGAGAAGAGCCCCTTCGGACAGACCTCCACGCAGTCGCCGCAGGAGGTACATTTTTCCGGGATGACCTGGGGCAGCCCGTGCTGATCGAGCCAGATGGCGTCGAAGGTGCAGACCTTGACACAATCCCCCAGGCCCAGGC
>JBAWHH010000553.1:0-2503 GCA_049593715.1 Rhodocyclaceae bacterium | reverse complement strand
CCTCTTCGCTGTGTGACATAAATCGTAGTTTGCGGGCGTCTGGCAATTCAGGCATGTCTGCTTTAACCGACTCGACCCAATCGCGCGTGATCTCCAGCGGTAGCAGATCGGGATCCGGGAAATAGCGGTAATCGTGGGCGTCTTCCTTGCTGCGCATGGCGCGCGTTTTCCCCGTGTCGGGGTCGAACAGTACCGTTGCCTGTTCGATCCGGCCACCGTCTTCCAGGGTTTCGATCTGCCAGCCGGCTTCGTACTCGATGGCCTGCTGCAGGAAACGGAAGCTGTTGAGGTTCTTGATTTCCCGCCGGGTACCGAGCGGGGCGCCGGGGCGGCGCACCGAGACATTGGCGTCGCAGCGGAACGAGCCTTCCTGCATGTTGCCGTCGCAGATACCGATCCAGGTCACCAGCGCATGCAGGGCCTTGGCGTAGGCCACCGCCTCCTGGGCGCTGCGCATGTCTGGTTCCGTCACGATCTCCAGCAATGGCGTGCCGGCGCGGTTGAGGTCGATGCCGCTCTTGCCATGGAAATCTTCGTGCAGCGATTTCCCGGCGTCTTCTTCAAGATGGGCGCGGGTGAGATGAACGGTCTTTTCCTGGTCACCGACGCGGATCGCCACTTCGCCGCCGGAAATCACCGGCAATTCGTACTGGCTGATCTGGTAGCCCTTGGGGAGATCGGGGTAAAAGTAGTTCTTGCGGGCGAATACCGACCGTGGCGCGATGTTCCCGCCCACCGCCAGGCCGAAACGGATCGCCCGTTCCACGGCGCCGCGGTTCAACACGGGGAGGACACCCGGCAGCGCGATGTCCACGGCGCAGGCCTGGGTGTTGGGCGCAGCGCCGAAAGCCGTGGCGGCACCGGAGAAAATCTTGGATTGGGTGGAAAGCTGGGCGTGGGTCTCGATGCCCACCACGATTTCCCATTGGGCGCTTGTGTTCATGGTGCCTCTTGCGTGATCAGCCGCAGCCCTTGCTGCGGGCATCGGCCAGGATGGGCCACAAATACAGGTAAGCGCCGGCGCTGCAGCGGTCGGCGCAGTCATTGAAGGCAACGGTGACGCGATGGCCTTGTTCCCACATGTGCACCGTACAGGCCGAGGCCTGGGCGCGGAGCACCACATTGGGCAGGCTGGCGGTCTGCTGGAAGTCCTTCAGGTCGAACTGGCAAGAGCCGCGGCTGGGCATGTCCAGCTTGGCTTCGAAGGTTCGCACCTCGGCGTTCGCGACATGGAGCTTCATCGCACCCCGGTAGCCCGTGGGGTCGCGGAAAGTGCAGTCGGATGTGACGTTCAGCGCCCGCGCGGCGATCGGCGGCGGCTTCTGGGCAGTCGATGGGGGTGGCCGCCGGGAGGTGCGGACCGGTTCGGGTGCCGCACAACCGGCCAAAACCAGCACGAGAAAGGCTGCGAGCCAGGCAGCAGCCGTGGCGAGACCAATCGGACGACATTGGCTCATTGCCGCCGGAACCCGGCCAGCAGCAGGCCCGCACCGACAAATCCGGCACCAAACAGTTTTTGGCTGCGGCGAACATGGGTGGGATTGCGCAAGGCGCCCAGCAGCCGCGAGGCGAGCAGGGTGTAGCCGCTCATCACTACCAGGTCGGTGACCACCAGGGTCGCCGCGGCGGCGGCGTATTGCGGCCATTGCGAAGCTGCCGGATCGATGAACTGGGGCAGCACCGCCGCCATGAACACGATGCCCTTGGGGTTGCTGGCGTTGATCAGGAAGCCGCGCAAAAGCAGTTCCCGCGGGCGTCGCGCGTCTTCCTGTGCCGGCGCCACGGCCGTTGGCACGGCGCGCCATTGCTGGATACCGAGCCAAATGAGATAGGCCACGCCGAGCCATTTGACCGCGGCAAACGCCAGCGTCGACGCCGCCAGCAGCGCACCCAGGCCAACGGCGACGATCGCCACCAACAGCACGATGCCCAGTTGCAGGCCGAGGATGTTCCAGAGCCCCGCGCGATAGCCGTAGCGCATCCCCGCCGCCATGCAGGAGATGGCGCCGGGCCCGGGCGACAGACTGATGAGCCAACTGGCGGCAAAGAAAGCGATCCAGGTTTCGATGCTCATGAGGGCGGGAGTGCCTTGGCGGTGATCGAACTGCGGCAGCGGTGCCCGGCGACGATCAGATCGGCGGGGCGAGGCGGTGCCAATCGGTGGCCTGCTGGTACTGATGGGCGGCGTTGAGCATGCGCGCCTCGTCGAAATAGTTGCCGATGATCTGCAGTCCGACCGGCAGTCCGCCTGCGCCTTGCCCGCAGGGAATGGACATGCCGGGCAGGCCGGCGAGATTGACGGCGATGGTGTAGATGTCCGAGAGGTACATCTGGACCGGATCGGCGCTCTTGGCGCCGAAACCGAAGGCGACCGTCGGGCTCGTGGGCCCCATGATCACGTCGCAGTGCTCGAACGCCGCGACAAAATCCTGGGCGATCAGGCGGCGGATGCGTTGCGCCTGTAGGTAGTAGGCGTCGTAGTAGCCATGGGACAGGACGTAGG
>JBAWHH010000552.1:0-2871 GCA_049593715.1 Rhodocyclaceae bacterium | reverse complement strand
GCGTGGTGGGTGGAGGATATTCGCTCCCTGATTGCAAACCTCCAGGGGTGAGACATGGCCCCCCCCGTACGTACCTGCGGCGGCCAGCTACCGTCGGCTGACACCGATCCGTTGCGCGGTTGGTTTGCACTGGCCGCGAATGCCCGAAAGACTCAACTCCCACGATCCGCCAAGAAGACGCCGCACGGCAGTGCAAGGAGGGCGCGCAGATGACCCTCCAAAACAATACGCCCCGGCTCTTGGGGAACCGAGGCGCACAAGAACAAACTGCTCACAGAAATGCTACTCCGCGCGTTCGGTCCTGGCAATACGCGTGCAAGTGCCATTTGTCGGGCGCGTGCTGGTGCTACCACTGGTGGGGCAGAACGATCCACCGCGTTGTGCAACGTCACCTGTCAATCACGGGGTGGCCGGCATGAGCGCGCAAGACCTTCTAGACAGATTGGACAAGGTTCGCCGAACGGGCGCTGGCCGCTGGATTGCCCGATGCCCCGCGCACGCTGACCGAGGCCCCTCGCTGAGTGTCCGCGAACTCGACGACGGGCGCGTGCTGCTTCATTGCTTTTCCGGTTGCTCGGTGCACGATGTGATCGCTGCGGCAGGGCTGGATATGGATGCCCTGTTCCCGCCGCGAGAAACCAGCGGCAAACCTGAGCGGCGCCCCTTCCCTGCGGCCGACATTCTTCGCGCCATGGCTTTCGAGGCAACCATAGTGGCTGTGTCCGCCGCAGCGATTGTTGCCGGCGAGCTGCTTGGCGCCGTAGATCGTGACCGCATCATGTTGGCGGCTGGCCGGATTCAAGCAGCACTCGAAGCGGGAGGGCTGGCTCATGAATAGCGGACTCTCTCGGGGGCAGTCCTTCCTTGACGACCGAGCGGAACAGGCCCGGCAGCGTGGGGTTGTTCCCCTTCCATCACCACGCCCGAATGATGCACCGCCCCCAAAGAAGGAAAGCACGCCAGCCGCCGACCAGGCGCGCGACGTTCGCCTAATTCGCGGTAGTGACATCCAACCGGAGCCAATCGATTGGCTGTGGAACGGGTGGCTTGCCGCTGGAAAGGTGCACATCCTTGGCGGCGCTCCAGGTACAGGCAAGACGACGATAGCCATGGCCCTAGCCGCAACGATAACGACCGGAGGACGCTGGCCGGACGGCACCCGAGCACCGGCAGGCAACGTGGTTATTTGGAGTGGCGAGGATGATCCCGCCGACACGCTGATTCCGCGGCTGACGCTGTCCGGCGCGGACCTGCATCGCGTCTTCTTCGTTGGCGACACAAGGGAGGGAAACGAGACCAGATCCTTTGACCCCGCCCGCGACATCGAGCCATTGCGGCGCCGGCTGGCGGATATTGGCGACGTGCGCATGCTGGTTGTTGATCCGATTGTGTCGGCCATCGCTGGCGATTCTCACCAAAACTCAGTCGTACGCCGTGGTCTGCAACCCCTCGCCGACTTGGCGTCGGAGATGCGCTGCGCGTTAGTGGGCATTACGCACCTAACCAAAGGCACCACAGGGCGCGATCCAGTTGAACGGATCAATGGGAGCCTCGCATTCGGTGCCGTGGCACGTATCGTGATGCTGGCGGCGCGACATCAGGAAGAAGGCGACGAAGGGCGAGCCGTGCGGCTGCTATGTCGCGCGAAATCGAACATTGGTCCTGACGGTGGCGGATTCGAGTATGACCTACACCAGGACGAACTGACGACGCATCCAGGCGTTTTTGCGTCTGCGGTCTCATGGGGTGATGCGGTGGAAGGCGCGGCCCGTGATCTGCTAGCCGTAGCGGACGCGACCGGCGACGATGGCGAGGGCGGCACGCTAGCCGATGCCAAGCGGTTCCTGTCGGACTTGCTGGCGGACGGACCATTGCAAACCAAGAGCATCAAGGCCGATGCCAATGGCGCGGGGTATTCCTGGGCAACGATTCGGCGAGCGCAGAAAGCCATCGGCGCCGAAGCAGTTCGAGAAGGCTTTGGCAAAGGCGGCACATGGGTTTGGCGGCTGCCGCAGCATATATGCTCATCAGACCACATAGATGCCCAACAAAATGCGTTGAGCACGTATGGAAAGGTTGAGCATCTATGTGAATCCAACAGCAAGGTGGAGATCGATCTATGACCCCTGGCGAGGTTATCGAACGCGCCGAACTTGACGGCGTGGTGCTCTCCCTATCCACCGCTGGAACGGTCAAGGCGCAGGGCGATTCGTCGTCCCTGGCCCGATGGGCGCCAACGCTCAGGGCTCACAAGCCCGCGATTACCGCGGCCCTGATTCGCGCCAAAGCCGAGACCGACAAAATCATGGAGTGGCTCGCATCCATCGGCGAGCACGACGCCGAGCAGATCGCATACGTCATGGATTCCTGCCGGTCCGATCCAAAGGCGCGGGCGTATTTCATCCGCCGCGCAGAGGGGTTTGACGAATGAGCGCGACCGACCCCCAAGACGCACCGGACACCGAGAACACGACTCAGGCGTTTGCCGAGACGCCCAAGCGTAAGCGCAAGCCGGCCACCAGCAAGGCCACCACGCCCAAGACCGAATCCCAGGCCGCCAGCAATAACCCCGACGCCCTGGCGCTTTGGCGCGAGGAAGGCCGCTCGCACGAATCGATGATGGCGCAGTTCGCCCTGTCCCCGGAATTCAGCAATGCGGCGACGTTCAAGGACTTCTCCGCCCGGCTGTGGGGGCGGGAGAACCTGCACCTGAACGACATTGCCGCCCAACTGATGCGGCAGGCGCAGAACGTTCAGCATGGCGACCTGTCGCGGGCCGAGGCCATGCTTATGACGCAGGCGCATGCGCTCGATGCCATTTTCAACAATCTGGCGCGCCGTGCATCGGCGAACCTTGGGACGTATTTGGAC
>JBAWHH010000551.1:0-1684 GCA_049593715.1 Rhodocyclaceae bacterium | reverse complement strand
GTAAAGGACATCCTCAAGGAACTGGAAAAGCCCGGCCGCGACCCGCGCCCGGAATTCAAGACCGCCGCCTTTCGCGAAGGCGTGGAGGACCTCAAGGATCTGGAACCGGGGATGCTGCTGGAAGGCGTGGTGACCAACGTCACCAACTTCGGCGCTTTCGTCGATGTCGGCGTGCACCAGGATGGGCTGGTACACATCTCCGCGCTGTCACGCACCTTCGTCAAGGATCCCCACACCGTGGTGAAAGCCGGCGATGTGGTCAAAGTGAAAGTGCTGGAAGTGGACCTGCCGCGCAAACGCATCGCGCTGACCATGCGCCTGGAAGACGAGGCGCAGAAGGGAAGCGCCAAACCACGTCCCCAGGAACCCCGGAACGCGCCCCGGGCGGCCAAACCCCCGCAGCGGCGGGAACCCGAGCGCCCCCAAGGTGCGCTGGCGGAGGCGTTCGCCCGCCTGCAGGGAAAACGCTAATATTTGGCGCACGTCATTGCCGCGGAAGCGGCAATCCATCGGCGGTTCCAACTGCCACCGGCCGATAGGTTCCCGCCTGCGCGGGAAGGACGGAAATTTCGCGCCGGGAAGCCTTGCCGATCTCCTGCCCCGGCGCGTGATTACACTGTGGGAAGAGATCCCTACGGCTTGGGCAGATCGGCGCGGCGGTCCACCATCAGAATCGCTTCGCCTTCCAGAACGACCTTCCCATTCACGGTGCACACGGTGTCGAGCACCACGCGGCGCCGTTCGGGCACGATCTCCTTGACCGTCGCTTCGGCCCGAACCGTGTCCCCCGCCCGCACCGGCGCCTTGAATTTCAGCGTCTGGGAAACGTAGATGCAGCCGGGCCCCGGCACTCGCGTGCCCACCACGGTGGAAATGAAGCTCGCCGACAACATGCCGTGGGCGATGCGGGTTTTGAACGGCGTCTCGGCGGCGAACTCTGCATTGATATGGACCGGGTTGTCGTCCCCCGAAATACCGGCGAAGAGGATGATGTCCGCCTCGGTAACGGTCTTGGCGTAGACGCCTTTGGTGCCGACGCTAAGGTCTTCCAGGTAATAGCCGTGTAGATCTTGCATGCTTGCTCCCGCCATGTTTACCAGTGAATGAGGGGCGCTATGTTGCCACACAATCACGCCACGCCGGCCGGCAGCCCACTGTCTCCGGCGGGCCTTGACGCCACCGGGGAAGGACCGAATTCCCGCTCGACAGCACGCCTGCGGCCATGACCATCGATGCCGAAGAACGCGCCCGGCTGCTCCCCTTCTACCTCGCGACCACCTACCGCGCCCAAACTCCTGCCGGGCCTATCGACCTGCGCATCGGCCAGAGATCCCCGGCCATGGATCGGCTGCTCGACTCCCTGGGCGCCCGCGAGTGGGCCTTCATTTCCGCGGCAAACCCGCGCTCCCAAGCTCTCTCCCAGGCGGAAAACGCGGCGCGCCACAACGCCTTTCGCGCTGTGGTGGAACGGAGAGGTTTTCGCTTTTTCGAGGGGGAAGGCGTCCCGGCTCAGGCCGACTGGTTGCCCGAACCCAGCCTCCTAGTCATTGGCGTGGCCTTGGATGAAGCGCTCGAACTGGCAGCGAGCTTCGGGCAGAACGCCATCGCGTGGGGCGAAAGGGACACCCCGCCGCGTTTGGCCTGGTGCGACCCGGACGAAGATGCGACGGACCCTTCACAATAG
>JBAWHH010000550.1:0-5413 GCA_049593715.1 Rhodocyclaceae bacterium | reverse complement strand
TCGGCGGCCTCTTCCACCGTGAACACCAGCCGGCCATTGGGCCGCAGCGCCTTGGCGGCGTGTTCGCAAACCGCATCGAGGGCGCCGAAATAGACCAGGGTGTCGGCGGAAACGATCAGGTCGTATGTGTCGCGACGGGCACCGAGAAAAGCCGCCAGTTCTCCCTTGGTCAGTTCGTCGTAGCAGCCCCTTCCCTGCGCCCGTTCCAGCATGCCAGCCGAGAGATCGACCCCCGCCAGGTGCGCCAAATAGGGCCGCAGCAAGGGGCCGCACAAGCCAGTGCCACAGCCGGCATCGAGGCCGGACAGATCTCCGCGCGGTGAACCGAGCGCCCTGCCGACCGCCGCTGCCACCAGTTGCGGCGCCTGGTAGTCGAGCCGGCCAAGCTTCGCATCGAAACTGGCGGCGAAAGCGTCGAAAGTCTGCTCCACGTAACTGTCGGCCGCGCGCTCCGGCACATCGAGGCCCGTGCACGCCGAATACATGTGGCGGGCAGTGGGGTTCTGCGGCTCGTCTTCCAGCCACTTGCGGAATACCTCCGCCGCCGCGCCGATCTCTCCGATCGTGTAGTAGGCGATGCCCAGCAGCTTGCGCGACTGGACGTCTTCCGGGTGCAGCGTGATCGCCTTGTAGTAGTGGGTGACGGCTTCCTTGATGCGACCCGTCCGCGAAAGCAGGTTCCCCAGGTTGGTGTAAACGTCGGCGTGTTTAGGATCGAGTTCGATGGCGCGCCGATAGGCGGCCTCCGCTTCCTCATTGCGGCCGATCGCCGTCAGCAACACGCCGAGATTATTGTTGGCGTTGGCGTGCTCGGGCTGCAGTTCAAGCACCTTGCGGTAGGCGGCGATGGCTTCTTCCTTACGCCCCATTTCCAGCAGCACGTTGCCGAGATTGTTGTAGCGATCCGGGTGGGAAGGATCGAGGGCGATGGACTTTTCGATCAGGGCGACGGCGTCCTCGTCGCGGCCGCGATGGTGCATCAGCACACCGAGGAAATGGGTGGCGTCGGGCTGATCCGGCGCCACCGCCAGGATGCGGGTGTACAGCGTCTCGGCGTCGTCCAGCTTGCCGCTGCGGTGGGCGTAGATCGCCAGGGCCAGAGCGTGGGGCAGATCCACTTCCGCCGGCGCTTCAGGCGGGCGCTTCCTGGCTTTGGTGCGTTGTTTTGCCATCGAAAAAGAGCGTTGAGGTACAGGGGCAGAGAAACGTTCGCCAGCCTGGCTTTGCGGTGGAAGCCTGGCGCGTAGGCGTTTCTTTCAGCCCTTGAAACCGATTTTCTTGTGGGTGCCGTCGCAGAACGGCTTTTCGGCCGATCCGCCACAGCGGCAGAACCAGAACTCTTCGCCGCGGCAGGCTTCATCGCCGAAAGCGTCGAACACCGTCAGCGGCCCCTCACACTGCAGCGGGCCATTGGCAAGCACCGTGATCTTGAGCGGGCCGGAGCCGATTTCCTTCATTTCGCCCTGGGCACAGGTGCCATCGTGTTCGAAGCCCGCACCGCCATGGCTGTTGTCACAAAAGGGCGGCGTCTTGGTGGCGCCACAGCGGCACAGCGATACTCGCGTCTCCCGCGCCAGGAGATTGCCGCTGGCATCGTGAATGGCGATGTCGCCACGCAGAAACAGGGGTCCGTCCGGGGTCAGCCGGGCCTCATTGGCGGAAGGAACTGCTTCCACGGCGGTGCCGTCCTCGCGCACGGCGGTCAGCGCCCCGCTTGGACATTTGGCGATCACAGCGGCCAACTTTTCTGCCGTGCCTTTGTCGGGCTGAATCCAGGGCTCGGCCTTGGAATTGAACACCTCCGGCGCACCATGCACGCATTCGCCGGCACCGATACAGCGGGCGCCATCGAATCGCACCACCAGCCCTGCGCCACGAAACTCCTTCACGTCGCTCATGCTCGCCCTCCTCCTTCGGTGTCGGTGATTGCCCGCCAGATTGTCGCCTACCCCATGGTGCGCCACTTTTCGGCACAGCCTTCAAGCAAAACGGATTCTACGCCGGAGCCCCCGCCGCGGCGGAAGCTACGGCGCAGATCCATTGGCACCGTTTCAACGGGGCGGGAGTGGTGGCAGATCGAAGAGCAGAAACTCGCTCTGCCCTTCGCCTTCCGCGGTCAATTTGAGGGCCGTCTCATCGCCGATCTTTGCGCCGTCGCCCGCGGCGATCGTCACATCGCCCACGCGAATCCGCCCGCGCACGCCGTGCACGTAAGCCAACCGCCCCGGTTCGAGGGCATGCTCGACGCTTGCGCCCGCCTCCAGCACGGCGGCGTAGAGGAAGGCATGCTGATTCAACACCACGCTCCCCTCCCGCCCGTCCGGTGAGGCGAGCACCTGCAGCCGCCCGCGCCGCCCTTCGGCAGTGAATAGCTTTTGCTCGTAGCTCGGCTGCACGCCGCGAATGCGCGGCTCGATCCAGATCTGCAGCAGATGCACCGGATCGGTCGCCGAAGGATTGAACTCGCTGTGCATCACGCCGCGACCGGCGCTCATGCGCTGCACCTCGCCCGGCCGGATCACCTCGCCGTTGCCCATAGAATCGCGATGCTCAAGGCTGCCCTGCAGGAGATACGTGATGATCTCCATGTCGCGATGGCCGTGTTTGCCGAACCCTTTGCCGGGCTCCACCACGTCTTCATTGATGACCCGCAGCGCACCCCAGCCCATCTGCGCCGGGTCATGGTAGTCGGCGAAGGAGAAGGTGTGCCAGGAATCCAGCCAGCCGTGGTCAGCGTGGCCGCGCTCTTCTGCTTTGCGCAGAGTAATCATGGAGATCTCCTAGTCAGTTGATTGATGAACTTCCGTCATCCATAGAGTCCAGGATATGATTGGACAGTCAAGAATTAAAGCGATACTTTTTCATTGAAACAGTCAAAATCTTTCACCATGCGGATCACCCTGGAAGCCCTGCAGATCCTCGATGCGATCGACGCCCGCGGGAGCTACGCCGCGGCGGCCGAGGCGCTGAACCGTGTGCCTTCCGCCCTCACCCACGCCATGCGCAAGCTCGAAAGTGATCTGGCGGTGACGTTGTTCGTGCGTAGCGGCCGGCGCGCGGTGCTGACCCCGGCCGGGCGGACGCTGCTGGAAGACGGGCGGCGCCTGCTGCGGGCGGCGGGCGACCTGGAATGCCGGGTCAAACGGCTGGACAGCGGCTGGGAGAACGAGTTGCGCATCGCCGTGGAGGCGGTAGTGCCCCTGCCGCGGCTGCTGCCGCTGCTGGACGAGTTCTACCGCCAGACGAATGGCACGCGCCTGCGCCTGACGACGGAAGTGCTGGGCGGCTGCTGGGACGCGGTGCTCACCCGCCGCGCCGATCTTGCCATCGCCGCACCGGGCGATCCGCCGGGGGGCGGCGGTTTCCGCACCCGGCCGTTCGGCACGCTGGAGTTCCTGTTTGCGGTGGCGCCGCGGCATCCGCTGGCGGCGGCGGCCGAGCCGATTCCGGCCGACGTCCTTCTGCAATACCGCGCCGTCGCCCTGGCCGACACGTCCCGCGAGCTACTGGCCCGCAGCAGCGGACTGTTGTCGGGGCAAGACGTGCTGACCGTGCCCGACAGCGCAACCAAAGTCGCCGCCCAGGTCGCCGGATTGGGCATCGGCCACCTCGATCGCCGCCTCGCCGAGCGGGAAGCCGCCGCCGGCCGGCTGATCATCAAGCGCGTGGCGGAACCCGCCCCCGCCCTGCCCCTGCATCTGGCCTGGCGCTCGGATCAGCAGGGCCGAGCGCTGGAATGGTTTCTGGCGCGGCTGGAGGAGCCCGCTCTCCGCGCCGCCCTACTGCAAGGGCCGATCTGAACGCGCCCTACGGCACGACCGCCAGGAACAGGAATACGGCGAACAGCACCAGATGCACCGCGCCCTGCAGCACCGTGGCCCGTCCGCGAGAGAGCGTCATGGTCGAGATCAGCAAGGTCAGGGCCAGGAGAGTGATCTCCTTGGCTGGCAGGCCGAGGTGCAGCGGCAGCCCGAGAGCCAGCGCGGTGGCGGCGACGGCGGGAATGGTCAGGCCGATGGTGGCCAGGGCGGAACCCAAGGCGAGGTTGAAGCTGGTCTGCATGCGATTGCGCATCGCCGCCCGCACCGCCGCCCAGGTTTCCGGCAGCAGGACCATGAGGGCGATGGCAACCCCGACCACCGCGTGAGGCACGGACGCCGCCTCGACGGTGGTTTCGATGCTCGGCGCAAGGGCTTTGGCCAGGCCGACGACTGCGACGAGGCAGAAAAACAGCAGGGCAAGGCTCACCAGCGCGGCCGCGCGGGAGGGCAAGGCAATGTGAGCGACTTCCGAACCGACGTCGACGGGCAGAAAATACTCGCGGTGCCGGACGGTTTGCACAAAAACGAAAACACCGTAGAGCGCCAGGGAAACCACGCCGACGAAAGCGAGCTGCACGGAGGACAGCATCGGCCCCGGTACGGTGGACGTGTAGGCGGGCAACACGAGCGTCAGCGTCGTCAGGGTGGCGAGAACGGAGAGCGCCGGCGTTGTCCCTTCGACGCGAAAGTCGAGCAGGCGATGGCGCCACGCCCCCATCAGCAGGCATATCCCGACGACACCGTTGCAGATGATCATCACCGTGGCAAACACCGTGTCGCGGGCAAGTGCGCGGGCCGCCTCCCCGCCGGACATCATCAGCGCCACGATCAGCGAAGCTTCGATGACCGTCACCGCCAACGCCAGAACCAGGGTGCCGAACGGTTCACCCACTCGTAGCGCAATCACTTCGGCGTGATGCACGGCGACGAGCACGGCAGCCACCAGTGTCACCGCCACGGCTACAAGGAGAACCCAGCCGAGCGGGCGGCCGAAAACCGCCGCGAGAACGATACACGCCAGCACCGGCACGGCGAAGTTCCACAGCTTCGCCGGTAGAGAAAGATTTCGAGGCACCCAAACCCGCCTTTCCGTGGTTATGCCGCCCCAAGCCCCCACCGGGCCCGGCCAGGAAACGAAAAACCATACCGTTCCCCCGCAGCCGTCCGACGCCGGGCGGCAATTTGGGGCCAAGAGCCCCACAGCTTATCGGATTGGCGGCGTATTTTGGACGGCCCGGCGCCGCGGGCCCCGCTGGCGAGCGCCGATCGCTTGCCTTACGTCCGGCGGCGAATTCCCGCGCTCAAAATTGATCGATTCATCCTCCGCCGGCAAGAGCCGGGCGTTGGCGAACTAGGCTTTCAGGTCCGCCTCGGCGCCGCCGTTGCCGCTTTCCGCCAGGGCCGGGACAGGCTCGACCGTCCTGCGGAGCCGAACGGTGAACCAGAAAGTGCTGCCTTCGCCCAGCGCACTGCACACACCGACTTCCCCGCCCATCAGCCCGACCAGCCGTTTGCTGATCGCCAAGCCGAGCCCCGTCCCGCCGTACTTTCTGGTCGTGGATCCGTCGGCCTGCTCAAATGCGGTAAACAGC
>JBAWHH010000549.1:0-6559 GCA_049593715.1 Rhodocyclaceae bacterium | reverse complement strand
CAAGGACCTCGACAAGAAGATCATGCGATACATCCGTCAGTACAACAAGAATGCCAAACCCCTGAAGTGGAAGTATGCCGATCCTTCCCGTCGCATCCGGTGCAATTCATCTGTTTCATCGGACTAGTGCAAAACGCGGGGAATGGCGAGGGTGAATTCGGGGATGGAGACCTCGAACTGGCAGCCGTCTTCCGCCGTCATCTGGTAGGAGCCTTTCATCGTCCCCACCGGCGTCGCGATGGCGCTGCCGCTGGAATACTCGAACGCTTCCCCCGGCTGAAGCAGCGGCTGGTGGCCCACGACGCCCAACCCCCGCACTTCCTGCACATCGCCATCCGCATCGGTGATGATCCAATGGCGGCTGATGAGTTGGGCGGCGATGTTGCCGGTGTTGCGGATGCTGATCGTGTAGCCAAACACATAGCGCCCGCTCGCGGGGTCCGACTGGTCCTCGAGATATTGCGTCTGCGCGGACACCGTCATCTCGTATTTCTTGCTGTCTGCCATGAAGGTATTTCAACGGATTTGAAGCCCAGTGGCAAGGGCAATCGAATTTCATCCTGCCCTGACCAGGTTCGGGCGAGGAGCCGGCACGGCGACCGCATCGGCGGCGTTGCGCCCGTCGCAGACCGGCTTGCAGCAATCTTTGCCGCCGCTAACCAGCGGTCCAACCTGGTTGAAAAGCGCCTGATTCATCGCGTTTTTTGCCCCGATGGGCGCGACGCTCCCGCTGGTCCGGTTGGGAAGAAAACGACACAAAGCGCTTGCCAACGGACCTGCTTTTCACTGACATTAACGCCGGGGAGCTATACTCTCGCCGCTCCGCGACCAACGACCAGACATCCGCGGAGTCCACGAGACGTCCAAAATTCGATCCAAGACACCAGGAAACCGGAGCGTTGCTGCGCGCTGTTGCGCCGAGCGACCTGTCCGGCTGCGGGAGTTCTTGCTGACTGGCCGGGACTGCGCTAGGCGCGCGGACCGGCGCATCGAGCCCTCAGACAAGCAAACAGCTAGGGAGTGGCACTGATGGAAAAAATCCGAACAGATGTGGCGATCATCGGCGCAGGCGGCGCCGGGCTTCGAGCCGCGATCGCTCTCGCCGAGACCAATCCGAAGTTGCGGATTGCACTGATCTCGAAAGTCTATCCGATGCGCAGCCACACCTGCGCCGCGGAAGGCGGCGCGGCGGGGGTTATCAAGCCTGACGACAGCCTGGAGCAGCATTTCAGCGATACGGTGGGCGGCGGGGACTGGCTTTCCGACCAGGATGCCGTGGAGTATTTCATCAACGAGGCGCCCAAAGAGTTGCTGCAACTGGAGCACTGGGGCTGCCCGTGGAGCCGCGATCCCGACGGCTCGGTGGCGGTGCGTCCCTTCGGCGGCATGAAGATCAAGCGCACCTGGTTCGCCGCAGACAAGTCCGGCTTCCACATTCTGCACACCCTGTTTCAGACCTCCCTGAAGTTTCCCTCGATCGAGCGTTTCGATGAGTACTACGCCACCGATCTGCTGGTAGATGAAGGGCGCTGCCAGGGTTTCACGGCGATCGAAATGCGCACCGGCCAGATGCGCCAGTTTCAGGCCCGAGCGGTCATCATCGCCGGCGGTGGCGCCGGCCGGATGTTCCCCTTCACCACCAACGGCGCCATCAAGACCGGCGACGGCATGGCGCTGGCTTACCGTGCCGGCGCCCCGCTCAAGGACATGGAATTCGTCCAGTACCACCCCACCGGCCTGCCCAACACGGGCATCCTGCTGACGGAAGGCTGCCGCGGCGAAGGCGGCATCCTGCTGAACAAGGACGGCCGCCGCTACCTTCAGGACTACGGCATGGGCCCGGAAACACCCGTCGGCCAGCCGGTATTGAAGACCATGGAACTGGGGCCGCGCGACCGCCTCAGCCAGGCGTTCTGGCACGAGCAGCAAAAGGGCAATACGGTGTCCACGATCTGGGGCGACTGCGTGCTGCTGGATATGCGCCACCTGGGCGAGAAGAAGATCGACGAGCGCCTGCCGTTCGTGCGCGAACTCTCGTCAAGCTACCTCGGCGTCGATCCGGTCAAGGATCCGGTGCCGGTCCGCCCCGTCGTGCATTACATGATGGGCGGCATCCACACCGACATCAACGCCGCGGCGGGAATACCTGGCCTGTTCGCCGCCGGTGAATGCGCCTGCGTGAGCATCAATGGCGCCAACCGCCTCGGTTCCAATTCGCTGACGGAACTGCTGGTGTTCGGCCGCCGTGCCGCCCTCAGCGCCATCGCCCATATGGACTCCACTTCGGCGAGCGCCAACGACGCCGCCATCACCGCCCAGGCAGAGGACGCCCAGGCGCGCATCCGCAACCTCTTCGCCAAGAGCGACGGTACGGAATCCATCTCCGGCCTGCGCAAGGAGATGATGACGACCATGGAGGACAACGTCGGCATCTATCGCACCAGCGAAGCGCTGGCCAAGGCCTGCGAGAAGATCAGCGAGTTGCGCCAGCGCTATGCCGGCATCGACCTGCACGACAAGACCAACGTCTACAACACCGATCTGCTGCAGGCCCTGGAACTCGGTTCCATGCTGGACTGCGCCGAGGCGGTCACCGTGGGCGCGCTGGCTCGCAAGGAATCCCGTGGTGCGCACCAGCGCCTCGATTTCACGGAACGGGACGATCAGAACTTCCTCAAGCACTCCCTGGCTTACTACCATCCCAAGGAGCCGCCGCGGCTTGAATATCTCGACGTGGTGATCACCAAGTCGAAACCCGGCGTACGCGACTACTCAGGAGCGAAGAAATGAGCGAGCGCCAGATACAGTTGGAAGTGCTGCGCTACAACCCGGAAACCGACAGCACGCCGCGTTTCCAGACCTACTCGGTGCCGTGCCTGAACGAATGGGTGGTGCTGGATGCCCTGAATTACGTCAAGGACAACCTGGATCCGACGCTGAGCTATCGCTGGTCGTGCCACATGGCGGTATGCGGAAGCTGCGGCATGATGATCAACGGCGAGCCGAAGCTGGCCTGCAAGTCCTTCATTCGCGAGTACCGCGACACCATCCGCGTCGAACCCCTGGGGAATTTCCCCATCGAGCGTGACCTCGTGACAGTGGTGGACGACTTCATCGCCAAGTTGGCCAGGGTCAAGCCTTTCCTGATCCCGAAAGAAGACAAGCCCGTCAGCGCAGGTGAATTCCGCCAGACTCCCGCTCAGTTGAAAGCGTACAAGCAGTACACCTTGTGCATCAATTGCATGCTCTGTTACGCGGCTTGTCCCGAGTACGGACTGCAGGACGACTTCATCGGGCCGGCGGCCATTGCCCTGGCGCACCGCTACAATCTGGATTCCCGCGACGGGGGCCGCGATGAGCGGCAGGAAGTGGTGGCATCCGACGAAGGTGTCTGGGAATGCTCTTTCGTCGGCGCCTGCTCGGAAGTTTGTCCCAAGCACGTCGATCCCGCCGGCGCTCTGCAGCAGGTCAAGATTGCGAGCACCATCGACTGGTACAAGGAACATCTGATGCCATGGGTGAAAAAATGAGCCGCAACCCGTACGTCCAAAGACTTCCCAAGACCACCTGGTTCTTGCGCCAGCCGCGCTACATGCGTTACATGGCGAGAGAGATCACCTGCCTGTTCATCTTCGCTTACTCGCTGTTTCTGGTCTGGGCGCTATTGAGGCTGTCCCAGGGACCGGAAGCTTACGAGGCATTCCTCACCGCATTGCGCAGCCCCCTCAGCGTCGTCCTTCACTTGGTGGTGCTGGCAGTGACCGTCTACCACTCGATTTCCTGGTTCAGCGTCACACCCCAGGCGATGCGCATCCAGAAAGGCGAAGACTTCGTCCCGGGCGAAACCATCGTCCGCGGCCATTACATCGCCTGGGGCGTCGTCTCGTTCGTCGTGCTGCTGCTAGCGGAGGTGCTCTGACCATGGCGAAATCCAACAAACCGATTTTCTGGAGTCTTTTTGCCGCCGGTGGAACCGTGACCGCTTTCGTCACCCCCATTCTGGTGCTGCTCATGCTCCTAGCGGCACTCGGTTTCGTCCCGAGCATGCTGACTTACGAAAAACTCCATGGCTTTGCCGCAGGCTGGTTCGGTAAACTTGCGCTTTTTTTTGTTGTCTCCCTCTCCCTTTGGCATGCAGCGCACCGAACCCGCGTGACCATGCATGACTTCGGCGTTCGTAGCGACCGGCAGGTTGCCCTCGCTTCCTACTCCATTGCCGGTCTGGGCACTTTGGCGACGATTGCCTTCCTACTTCGAATGTGACTGACGTGAAAGACGAAACGATCGTATTAGAAAACGCTGTATCCGCTCTTGAAGACAATGGTGGTTTTGCAGGTAGTCGAGGATTCGAGGTTTCGGCCCGGGTGCCGATCCCAAAGTATCTTTCGCAGACTTATTGGTGGGCGTATCTACATCCGGCGGGCATTCGCGTATTCGAGCGGCAGTGGCTTGTCAACCTGATCCTTTGGGGTAACTTCGCGCGGTTGCGGGATTGTGCGCTAGCGGAGTTGGGGACGACCATCAATGGGCGCCTGCTGCAAGTCGCCTGCGTTTATGGGGACTTCACCGACCGCATCGCCGAACGCCTCGGGCCCAACGGGCGTCTGGACGTCGTCGATGTTGCGCCGGGCCAATTGAAGAACCTAACAGCGAAACTCAAGCATACGTCTCAAGTCTCCCTACATCATCAGGACTCCACCAACCTGGCGTTCGCCGATGCGACCTTCGACAACGTCGTGCTGTTTTTCCTGCTTCACGAGCAGCCCGAGGAAGCCCGCGTGCGGACCGTGGCGGAAGCTGCGCGGGTCGTCAAACCGGGCGGAAAGCTGGTGTTCGTCGACTACCACCAGCCCACCAAGCTGAATCCTTTCCGCCAGATCATGAAGCCGATCCTGCGCACACTTGAGCCTTTTGCCATGGACCTGTGGTGGAAAGAGATCAAGGACTGGATGCCACAAAGCGTTCGTCCGACCTCCGTCACCAAGGAGACCATGTTCGGTGGCCTGTACCAGAAGGTGGTGATCACGGTCTGAACGCCGTTGCGCGGCACTTCCGCCGCCCAAGCGCAAAGCCCCCTGGCAAGCGGTCTCGCTTGCCAGGGGGCTTTTTCGTCATCCCGGCGCGACTCGCCTACGGCAGGCTTCCGGAAAACGGGCGCCCGATCAGCCCAGTTCGCGGGCGACCTTGGCTACCGATCCCGCATCGGGTAGATGGGACAGTTGCGCGAGCAATTGGTCCTTGATCCCAGCCAGTATTTCTTCCTGCTTCTGTGGGCCGATGGCAAGTTCGGCCGCTACCGCCTTTGCGACCTCTCGCTCCCCAGCGCTCAGTTCACCATCCGCGTACGCGGTCAAGTAACACAGGGCGACCACGGTTTCGCGGTTCGCCACGCTGCCGAATCCACCGGCACCGATGGGTGTTTCCGGGCCGGAAGACTCCAGCAGATCCTCGAAGCTCGGCCCCCCTTCCGCTTGTGCGCTGGTACCGTAGAACGCCCGGATCAGATCGATTTCGGCAGCGGTGATGCCATGAACCCTGGCGACGCGGATCATGGCTCGTGTAGTGGCGACGATTTCGGCGGCCGTCATGGTGTCGGCGGCGGTCAGATCGAGTGGAAACATCTTCATTCTCCTGTGTTGGGGTCAGTCTTGAATCGCGGCCCGCAGCGCCACGAGTCGCCCATGTACCTGATCCGGTGACAACGCGCGGAAACGGGGCGGCAACAGCGAGCGCCGCGACGTTTCGAAGACGGCCAGCATCTCCATGTACTGCAGCATGGCCACATCCTGGGGCGGCATGAAGTCTTCGATCGCCTGGCGGAAAAGCGCCTCGTCGATGTCTTTGCCCTGCCGCTGGGCGAACTCCAGCGCCAGCAGCGCCAGCGCTTCCAGGTCGGCATTGGAATAGCCTACAAGCCCGCCGAGCAAACCGTCCGCTGCGCTCCAGTCGATGGAACAGGGAGCGTCATAGCGCTTCAGCACCGCGCGGACGACGGCTGCGCGTTCGCCGGCGCTGTCCGCGTAAAAAAACGGGATCTTGCGGTCGAGGCGCCCTGGCCGCCTGATGTCCACGTCCAGCTTGTCCGGCCGATTGGTCATGAGGATGAACAACACCCGGCCGCGATTTTCGGTGTCGGACATGAACTCCTTCAGCCGCGCGATGACGCGGGAACTGGTGCCGCCATCGGAATCCTCCCCCTGGCGGCCGAAACTCCGGTCGCCTTCGTCGATGATCACGGCGATCGGCCCCATGGCTTTCACCGCGGTCAAAACGCGCTCCAGGTTCGATTCCGTGGAGCCGTCCCATTTCGAACGGAAGTTCTTCAGCGCCACCGCGGACAGGCCCGCTTCCTTGAGGAATCCCTTGATGACGAAGGTTTTCCCCGCACCCATCGGCCCGACGGCCAGCAGGCCCATGGGCGAGCGGGCGCGGTCCCCCGCTTTGAGCGCTTTGGCGATCTCCAGCAACTCGGTCTTGATGCTTTCGTTGCCGCCCACCGCGTCCAGCCCGTAGCTGGGCTCGATGAACTCGATCAGTCCCGCACATTCCTTCTCGATCA
>JBAWHH010000548.1:0-2082 GCA_049593715.1 Rhodocyclaceae bacterium | reverse complement strand
CTTCGGCGATACCCTTGACCTCCTGCTGAATCTGGCCCACCAAGTCCTGAATCTGCTTTGCGCTTTTCTCTGATGTTTCAGCCAGCGTTCTCACCTCATCGGCCACGACGGCAAAGCCCTTGCCGTGTTTCCCTGCGCGCGCCGCCTCGATGGCGGCATTCAGCGCCAAGAGGTTCGTCTGGTCGGCGATACGCGCCACGGCCTTGACGATGTCCCCGATGTTGGCGGCCTGCTGTTCGAGTTCTGCGACCATCGCAACCGACGCGGTCTGGCGCTGTGCTGAAAGGCCAACATTGGTGACCATGGTGGCTACGTCGGCACTTGTCCTGCCGATCAGCGCCTGCACCGTTTCCGCCTTAGCTTGGCTGGTGTCTGCATTTTGCAGTTGACGCGCAATGGCGACTTCCACCTGCTTGAACGCTGCCAATGACTCCTGAGCGGCGCCTGAGGCTTCCTGGGCACCGGTGGCGATTTGGTCCGACGCCCGCTTGAGTTCCTCGGCGGCTGACGCGGCCTCGTTGATCCCAGAAGACAATTGACCCGTCGCAGCAGCGATGCGTTCTGCAGCCTGCTGCTGCTTGGCGAGCGTGCGAGCCTTCTTGCGCTGCATATCCGCCTCGCGTGCCGATGCGACGCTGGGTTTTTCGGCTTCGACAGATTGGTCTTTGCTGGGGAACTTCTTCACGAGGGCCATGGGGGCCTCCTATGCGAGTGGATGCGAGGGGGGGAATGCGAAAGTGTCGGAATGCTCTTGAGCATCAGGCGGCGCAATTTGAAAAATCGCTCATTCCGCGCTCCGTTGGGGTGGGGTGCATGACCAGGTTCGCCGCGTGTTGGCGGCGCCTATGTCCAGTCCGCAGTGCTTAGGTGCAATCGTGTCTGGGGGCCATAGCGGCACCCGACGACGTGTAGCTCCAATTTTTTGCCACTCAGTGCCACTGGATCAGATCCCTTCTTTTACAGGTGGTACGTCTGCCCGGAATAAACCGCCAGCGGCGATGTCCGATGGATCTAGTTCCGAGGAACGGGCCTTCCCTGAAAATGCGCTTCAACGTGGGATCAGGTTGGCGGGTTGGCCGCCTGACTCCATCAGCAGGCGAAAAGAAAGACGTCTACAAATCTTGTTTCGAGGTGCATATCGGCACACGGTACGAAGCTCTTAAATGCGTGAGACGATGCCGTACTGGCTGGACTTGCATTTCACCCATACTTGGGCAATTGCGAAGCATTGCGCGGTCGACCCGAAGCTGGAACTTACCAGCCTGAACGGGTGGATCATTGGGGATTCCCATTAGCCGGTCATCCATTTGCCGGTCAGTGTCAAGCGAGCAAACGAATCCATGGCAGCGCCAGCCGCCGGTTGCGGTGGCTCCGGTGGCCGGTTCGCCGGCCGTTGCTTTCGCCGCGACAATTACCCACACTCCCCCGGCGTGCCGATGCTGCGGCTGACCCGGTGATTCGAATCCATGTTGCGCCTGTCTTCCCTGACCAAATCCTTTGCCGATCCCGTTCCACGCCCTGTGCTGCAGAGCGTCGATCTCATGCTGCAAGACGGGGAATTCGTCGCCATCATGGGCGAATCGGGATCGGGCAAGTCCACCCTACTCAACCTGATCGCCGGCTTGGACAAGCCCGACGCCGGCCAGGTGGAACTGGACGGGATGCGGCTCGACACCCTGGCGGACGATGCCATGACCCGGCTGCGCCGCACCGCCATGGGCTTTGTTTTCCAGGCGTTTCACATCCTGCCGCAGATCAGCGTGGCGCGGAACGTGGCGCTGCCGCTGGTGCTGAATGGCGTTCCGGCCGCCGAGATCCCGGCCCGCACCCAGGCCATGCTGACCGCGGTGGGACTGGGGGACCGCGCCCACAGCATGCCGCGCCAGTTGTCCGGCGGCGAACTGCAGCGCACGGCCATCGCCCGCGCCCTGGTGCATGGCCCCAGGCTGATGCTGGCGGACGAACCCACGGGCAATCTCGATAGCGAATCCGCCAACCTCGTGCTGCAGTTGCTGCGGGACCGGGTCACCGCGGCGGGGGCCTCCTGCATTCTGGTAACCCACTCGGCCGCGGCCGCGGCCA
>JBAWHH010000547.1:0-4580 GCA_049593715.1 Rhodocyclaceae bacterium | reverse complement strand
TCATTCCCTCCCCACGAGGATAGCTTCGGCAATGCGCCTGCGAACGACCAAGACCGCCCTACCGAGCTGAGTACGGCCTTGGTGTGTCGGTGCGATTACGGTCAGCCAGCCGCACATTTGTCGTCGTAATAGTGCAGCGTCGGCACGGCCCGCCCAGAGCAAATTTCCAGAAGCCCCCAGGAATACCGCGGCATGCGCCGCTTGTCGGTGGGCGAGCCCGGATTGATCAGCCACACATCGGCGTGCTTCGCGCAGTAGGGAACATGGCTATGCCCAAACAGGATGACATCCACGGGTTCGCCGGCGAACGCATCGATGGCGCGTTCAAGCGTGCTCTTCCGCGCACCGTCGCCGTGGGTCATGCCGATCCGCAGCCCCTCCACGCTGAGGAGCTTCCGGCGCCCGAAGCGCTGGCGAATTTCAGCGTCGTCATTGTTTCCGGCCACGGCGTCGAACGGTGCCAACTGCTGGAAGAGATCGGCGACGACTGGCTTTGTGAAGTCGCCCATGTGCAAAATCCGTTCGACACGGTGGGCCAACAACCCCCGCACGAGCGCGACCGGCAGCGCCTTGGCAAAGCGGGGCATGTGGGTATCCGAGACAAGGCCGATTCTCATGGGACGCCGGGCAAAGCGAACATTCCGAAGCCGCTCCTGGAACCGGTCACCGCTTCCTACGATCCGCCCCACAATTGGGCAATGCGTGCATCGCGCCCGCAACTCGCCCGGTAGAACTCGTACCGAATCGGGTTCTTTTTGTAGTAGCCCTGATGGTAATCCTCTGCGGAATAAAATCTGCCCGCCGGGACGATCTCGGTATAGACGTGCGCGAAACGGCCCGCCTCAAGAGCCTCTTTGCTCGCTCGCGCCGCGGCGCGCTGGGCTTCGTCCAGGTAAAAGATGGCGCTGCGGTACTGGTTTCCGACGTCGCAGAACTGGCGGTCCCGCGCCGTGGGGTCAATGTGCCGCCAGAAGTAGTCGAGCAATTGCCTGTAGCTGAGCTTGTCCGGATCGTAGAGTACGCGTACCGCCTCGGCATGGCCGGTAGCGCCTCGGCTGACTTGCTCATAGGTGGGTCATGAACGTGGCCGCCGGTGTAGCCGGCGTCGGTCTTGACGACGCCGGGAAGCTTGTCGAAATCCGCCTGTAGGCACCAAAAACAGCCCCCGGCAAATATGGCGGTGGCCGTTGCGGCCGGCGGCGCACCGCCGGCATGGGCGTCGAGCTCGCCCAACAGGTTGGCGACCAGGGCGCAAAGCACGACCCTACAGGCTAATCGGAGGGCCAGTTTCATGTCACGAGGGCTGGCAAGGTTTCGCCGGCGGGCACGAACTTTAGGGCCAAGCCGTTGTTGCAGTAACGCAGTCCCGTCGGTGCTGGACCGTCTTTGAAGACGTGGCCTTGGTGCCCGCCGCAACGCGCGCAATGGTATTCCGTGCGCGGCCAGACGAGCCTGAAGTCCCTCCTGGTCGCGACTGCACCAGGCAGTACGTCCCAGAAGCTGGGCCAGCCGGTCCCGCTGTCAAACTTGTGCGCCGCGTCGACGAGCGGCAACGAACAGGCCGCGCAAATATAGGTTCCGCTGCGCTTTTCGTTATTGAGCGCACTGGTGAAGGGACGCTCGGTATCCTCTTCGAACAGGATCCGGAAGCGCTCGCCCGGCAACAAGGCCTTCCACTCGGACTTGGTCTTTCTCAGCGGCATCAAAGCAGATCGCTCCTTGGCGATCGCGGGCAACGCAGGCACCAAGGAAAGGGCGAATAGACGAAAGAAGAAATGGCGGCGGTTCATCGGAGCACCGAGTGTCTGCCGATTTGACAGACGATCTTGACCTGCGGTTCGATCCTGCCGCTGTAGCACTGCCCCTGGACGGGGACGTCCGATATTCCCTTCGGCTGCAGATAGGGTACGGGCCACCTATGGTGGTGAATTCGCAATACTCACGCCCCGGGCTGTTGTCGGCGATGGGAGCGGCGGCGAAAAATGTTCACTGAAAGCGGTCGCAGGAAGAATCATGATTGGTGAACGCCAGTTTTCCCACAACAGCCTTGGAAGAAGTCACTCGCCGGGAGGCCTCATCCAGCCTTCCCGCAAGCTGTCACTCAAATGTTAAGTCTCCCCTGGTTGCGGTCACTTCCAGAACGATTCGTAAATCTCGGGTTTCTGGACATTCCCAACCTCATGTAACGCGAGGTTGCCCAGATCAAGGCGCTTGCTAAACGGTCGTTATAGTCGTTCCCGCGTGGTTCCGGCTACGGTAAGCCGTTCCTGCAGCCTATTTGAGTTCACTTCTTTCGGACGATCGTGTTACGGGTTCGGATAACAACGACTACCGCTCGTCGCGGATATCCATAGGCGGGCATGCCGCTGAGAGAAAGTTCGCCTCTCTGCCCACAGGGTAAGCGTTACTGACACACGTTTGATTTCTATCTTCAACGGACTTCGGGCCACAAAGTCCTTGGCGATTAGCTCTTTTCATACTGGGAATGCTGAAATGCCGAAATCGAGACCTGCTTGCTATAGGCCAAGAAGCCTTTTCGTTTTCCTGTCCGCTGCCCTAATAAGCGCCAATGCGTATCCGGCCAGTTTTGACTGCTATGGCCGGCTTAGTCTGGTGGAGACGCTCATTTGTGCGGACCCTGAATTGTCCACAGCCGATGACGAAATGGCAGATCTCTATCGCTCAGCGTTGCGGCGGAGCGATGCGGATACCGGCAGACAATTGAAGGTGGAGCAAAGATCCTGGCTGCTCGCGCGAAATGCTTGTAAGAGCAAGGAATGCCTGCTCGGGCGTTACGCCGACAGGGCGGCACAATTGCGCGAGCACCGTACGGACCGTGGCGGGAGTGGCCTGCCAATTCGCGTAGGGGAGTGCCGGCAAAGCTTCGTCACCGGCAAGCAAACGCGTTTCGAAGGCGCCACTCCGGGCGAAGTGGGTGGTGAGGTGGGAGTCAGCTTTGCCGGTGGACTCTACCTCTACCCGCAGGCTGTATCGGACTTACCGCCTAAAGCCGACGTTGATCGGCTCCTGATGCGCAGAGACTATTTCTTGAAAGGTGACCGTGTAACGCTTTGTTTAGTCAGCAAACCAAGAAATTGTCCGCCGGGAGACAACAGGGGAAAGATCTACTCAGTGGAGAATTTGCGCAATGGCGTGACGATGAAAGGCGTCGATTCGTGGCACATGTGTGGCGGGGCCTGAACGCCTCCGCGGAAGTCCTTTCCCCTATCCCTCATCTCACCTCAATAGGAGATGCCATGCTGCGTTCGCTCGCCGCCGGCCTGATGTGCTTTTCCGCGGTGGCTTCGGCCGCTGTGATCAACATCGAATTCAACTTCACGCCCTTCAACGGCAACCCGGCAAGCGCCGATCATGTGCAGACGGTGCCGGGCAAAGCGGCGGTATTCCTCAACAATGTTCCTTTGCTGGAGGACGAAATCAGCAAGCGCGACGTTCCCGTGATGTTCGAAGCGCGGGAAATCGGGGCGGCGCTCTGGCTCACGGGCAGCGCCATGGGACCGGCACTGCGCAAAGGCAAGAACAAGGTCCGCATCGAGTTCTCCCCCGCCAATCCAGGTGCCGCCTACGACGCCCAACTGCGCTGGGCCTCCGTCACCGACCAGGAAACGCGCACCGAACCCGGCCCGGGCCGGGTGACCTCAACGAACCAGAGCAATGAGGGTTCGGAGAACAAGAAGGCCACCGGCAAGCTTGTCTTCGAGCGTGAATTCTCCGCCGATTTCGCCGCCGACCGGCCGTGGCACCACTATCCGCCGGTGACGACACTGAGCGACGCGGACAAGCAGGCCTTGGCGACGCTCGTCACCGCTCGCGCCCAGGCTTTCAAGCCGGATTTCGCTCCCGCCTACCAACTACTGCAAACGGCGGCCACGCCCGGCATGGAACTGAACCTGGGCCAGATCAAGAAGACCCGGGTGCTGGACAAGGGATACGCGGCAGGGATTCGGATCGCTGCGCCGCTGCCGGACAAGCTCGATTTCGTGGTGACGGGCAACCCGGAAGTGGTGGTAAGAGGGAAGCCAGGCCCGCTCTTCTTTCTGGATCCGAAACTCCTCACCCGCGTCAAGGGGGAGGAGTTGCAGATGGGGCTGGCGATGGTGCTGAGCGTCCTCTATCCGCCGCAACTGCTCGTCGTTCGAGACCCGGCCGGAAAATGGGCTGTTGTGCAGTAGCGGATTCGCTTGTGCTCAAGGAGGATAGGTTGGGCGCCCCGTTGGGAAGGGGGAGAGCAATGTGAGAGAAGGTGGCCGTCGGCGGGTCGGAATGGCGGCGGTTTCAGTCTGGACGCTACAGCGCGACCGTGATTTCTTCGCGTCGAACGAGTTCTTGTTCCAGCTCTTGCCCATCGATGGCCAGCGCATCCTGAGCCGAAATGAGGCCAATCGCATGCCCTTGATCATCGACAACCGGCATGTGCCGGAATCCCCCTTCGTACATCAAATGAAGGGCATGGCCAAAGGGCTTGTCCGGGTGAATGGTCTCTACCACGGTCGTCATCACTGCGGCCACCTGAGTACTGTCCAGCGGACAGCTCTGGGCGACACAGCGAAAGACAATAT